>JAYEKC010000620.1:0-34564 GCA_034716715.1 Gemmatimonadota bacterium
GACGCGAAGGCCAACGTGCCGAACCCGCCGCGGCTGTTCGCGCAGCGCGGCGTGACGATGATGCGAGGGGCCTCGGGCATGCTGGCCGGCGATCTGCGACTCGCCTTCGCCAATGCGGGCACGCCGGCGCTTCGCGACTCGCTCGCCAGGGCGGCCGACGCCGCGAAGGTCGCGATCGACGCCTACGCCGCGTGGCTTGAGAAGGAGGTGCTCCCGAAGGCATCGGGCGACTTCACGATCGGGGCGGAAGCGCTCTCGCGCCGCTACCGAGCCGAGGAATTGCTCGGCACGCCGCTGGACGAGATGGTTCGCATCGGCGAGCGCGAGCTGCAGGCGGGGCAGGCTGCGTTCCGCGCGGCCGCCGCGAAGGTGGACCCCACGCGCGATGCGGTGGACGTGTGGCACGACGCGTGGAAGGACCACCCGGCCTTCGGCCAGGTGATCCCGTTCACGCAGCGCATCGTGGACTCCCTCTCGAGCTTCGTCACCGCGCGCGGGCTGGCCACCGTGCCGGCGGGGGAGCGCGTCATCGTGGCGCAGCAGCAGCCGTTCGACATCGGCGCGGCGTCGATGCACGCCTCGCCACCGCTCGAAGCGGTCCCGGTGAAGAGCTTCTACTACGTCGACGAACCCCGGCCCACGGGCGACGCCGCCCAGGACGAGGCCCTCCTGCAGCGGAGCAACCGGTACTCGGTGACGATCACCTCGGCACACGAGGCGATGCCGGGTCACTGGCTGCACTCGATCTACATGCGCAGGACGCCCGGCAAGATCCGCCGCATCTGGATCGGGCTGAATCCGTTCCCGCAGCCGTCGTCGGGTCAGGACGGCTGGGCACACTACGCGGAGCAGCTGGTGGTGGAGCAGGGCTACGGCGGCGGCGATCCGCGATACGTCATGGCGCAGCAGAGCGACGCGCTGATGCGCATCTGCCGCCTGCTCGCCGGGATTCGCGTGCACACCCGGCAGTGGACGCTCGACGACGCGCAGGCCTGCTTCGAGAAGGAGGCGTTTCTGGCGCCGCCGGCGGCGAGGCGCGAGGCCGAACGGTCGGCGTACGACCCGACGTACGGCGGGTACTTCCTCGGCAAGCGCGGGTTCCTCAAGCTTCGCAAGGACCTGCAGGCGCAGCAGGGCAGGGCCTTCACCCTGAAGGCGTTCCATGAAGCGGTCATGGGCAACGGCATCGCGCCCATCTGGGCGCACCGCGCGCTCCTGCTGCCGGGCGACACTTCACCGGTGATCGACTGATGAGCGACGGGCCACGGAAGGTGGTGCGGGGGCGGAAGGTGCGGGTGGGCGTGCTCGGCGCCGGGGCGTGGGCGAAGTTCGCGCACCTGCCGGGCTACCGGCGCGACGCGCGTTGCGAGCTGGTGGCCATCGCCGACTCGATCCCCGAGCGGGCGCAGGAGTTCGCTCGCGAGTTCGGGATTCCGCATGCGTACGGTTCCCACGAGGAGCTGATCGCCCGCGAGGACATCGACCTCGTGGACGTGTGCACGCCGAGCGCGACGCACTTCGATCTCAGCTGGGCGGCGCTGCAGGCCGGCAAGCACGTGCTCTGCGAGAAGCCGGTGGCGTACGACTACGCCGACACGCGCCGCGCCGCCGCTCTCGCGCGCGAGAAGGGCGTGAAGACGAAGCTCGGCTTCACGTTCCGCTACAGCCCGGCGATGCGATACATGAAGGCGCTGATCGACCAGGGGTTCGTCGGCACGCCGTTCATCTACAACGGCTACGAACAGAACTCGCAGTGGCTCGACCCGCAGACGCCGCTGCGGCAGGTGGACCACACGGCCGACCAGTCCGTGATCCAGGTGTCGTCGCTCGAGGGGTACGGCGCGCCGATCATGGACCTCGGCCATCTCTTCATGGGCAGCACTTTCACCCAGGTGGTGGGCACCATGAAGAACTTTGTGCCGGAACGCGTCGTGCGCGCCACGGGCACCATGATGCGGATGAACATCGACGACGGCGACATCTTCATCGGCGAGTTCGCGAGCGGCGCGATCGGGTCCATCCAGACGAGCTTCGTCACGGTGGGGAACTACCCGGGCCTCGAGGCGCGCGTGTACGGCAGCGAGGGGGCGCTCATCTGCCGGCTGGTCGAGGAGAACGGGATCTGCGAGTCGCTGAAGGCGGCCAGCAAGGACCAGGTGGAGTTTCGCGAGCTTCCCGTTCCGCAGGAGTACTACCCGCCCGGCGGCAGCCCGCGCGAGTCGTGGCGGTCGTTGTTCTACGCGAACCTCGTGAGCTCCTTCATCACCGAGATCCTCGACGACGGCCCCGCGAACGAGGGCAACTTCGACGACGGCGCCCACGTGCAGGAACTCATCAACGCGGTGGAGCGATCGTTCCGCGAGCGCCGGTGGGTTTCGATTCCGCTCGAGGCGTGACGCCGGCCGCCGCGGCGGTCGACGCCGCCCATGCGCTGCGCTACGGGCTGGAGCCCGTCACGGCGACGTTCACCGGCGTGCACGCGCACGACGGCGCGCTGCCGGACTGGTCGCCGGCCGGGCTGGCCGCCGCCGCCGACGCCTGGCGCGCGACGGACGCGGCCCTGGCCTCGGCCGTTCCCGCGGCCGTCTGGGAGGCGATGGACGTGGAGCTGCTCCGCGGCCACGCCGCCATTCGGCTCGCCGAGGATTCCGGCGCGCATGGCGCACATGGCGTGCGCGCGAACCCGTCGCTGTGGGCGGGAGAGGCCGTGTTCGGCCTCGTCTCGCTCATGCTGCGCCGGTATGCGCCGGCAGTAGAACGCGCCGAATCGCTGCACGCGCGCCTGACGGCTGTTCCCGGGTTTCTCGCCGCCGCCGAATCGACCCTCGTGGGGCCGCTGCCCGCGGCGTGGGTGGCCAGGGCCCGGCGCGAGTGCGACGGCGCCCGCCGGCTGCTCGACGAAGGCATCGCGCTCTGGCTGACGGAGTCCGCGATCGCCGACCCGCTCGCCGACGCCGTTCGTGCGGGCGCCGTGGCGGCGCGTGCGGCGTTCGACCGGTTCGACGCCTGGATCGCGGGACGCGCCGTGGGCGCGGCGCCAGTGTCGTGCGGCGCCGCCCACTTCGACCTCCTGCTCCTGCGCGGCCACCAGTGCCGGCGCACGCGCGACGACCTGCTCGCCGACGCGAAGCAGCGATTCGCCGAGGCGAAGGCCGCGCTGGCCGCCGCCGCGAGCGCCGGGTTCGGCAGCTGGGCCGCCGTGGAGGAGCGTCTCGCCGCAGCGCATCCGAACGTGGATGGCTTCCTCGCGGCATTCGAGCAGACGTGGGCCCAGTGCTTCCGCAAGGCCGAACTCGCCGGCGTCGTCACGTGGCCCGGCACGTCCGAGTGGCCGCTGCGATACACGTTCCAGCCCGCGTGGGCGCAGGGCGTAGCGCCGTTCCTCTACTTCCTGCACTACCGGTCACCCGCGGCGTTCGACGCGGTCGCCGCGCACGAGTACCTCGTGCCGCCCATCGACCGCACCGCGCCCGACCGTCACCTGCAGGCGTGGAACCACGCCGCCATCAAGCTGAACCACGTCGTGCACCACGGCGCGATCGGGCACCACGTGCAGAACTGGCATGCGTACCGCCGGTCGCCCTCGCGCGTGGGGCAGGTCGCCGCGATCGACGCCGCGTCGCGGATCGCGATGTTCTGCGGCGGATCGATGGCGGAGGGCTGGGCCTGCTACGCCACGGCGCTGATGGACGAGCTGGGCTTCCTCACGCCTCTGGAGCGGATGTCGGAGCGGCACTCGCAGCTGCGCTTCCTGGCCCGGGCGATCACTGATATTTCGCTGCACGACGGGCGGATGACGTTCGACGACGCGGTCCGATTCTGGACGGAAGAGGTGGGCATGTCCGACGCCGTGGGGCGCAACGAGGCCACGAAGGTGTCCATGTTCCCGGGGAGCGGCCTGATGTACTGGCTGGGCCTGCAGGGCATCCGCGACCTGCGCGCCGCGTGCGCGCGCCGCGCGGGCGCCGGATTCTCGCTCCGGCTGTTCCACGACGAGCTCCTGTCGCACGGCTCCATGCCGGTGCCGATGGTCGCGCGTCACATGCTCGGCGAGGGCGCATGACGGGCCGCGCGGTGAGCCGCACGGTGAGCCGCACGGTGAGCCGCACGGTGAGCCGCACCGGGCGGCGCAGGCTGCGCCGAATGGCCGCCGGCCTGGTCCTGGCGCTCACCGCCTGCTCGGGGCGGGCGGGGCAGGGGCCGTCGAACGACCTGCTGATCGTGGGCTACGACCGCGAACCCGACACGCTCAACCGGTTCGCCTCGCACATCCTCGAGGACATCGAGACGTGCGTGGTGGAAGGGCTCGTCACGACGGACGAGAAGATGAACGTCGTGCCGCTGCTGGCCACCGAACTGCCGACCCTCGCCAACGGCGGCGTGAAGCTGACGGCGACGGGAATGGACGTCACGTGGAAGCTGCGGCCCGGCGTCCGGTGGCACGACGGCGTGCCGCACACGTCGGCCGACGTAAAGTTCACGGTGGACGCCATCAACAAGGGAGACTGGAAGCCGGAGAGCACGGACGGGTTCGACCGCATCAGCGGCGTGGACACGCCGGACTCGCTCACGGCGGTGGTGCACTACAAGGAAGTGTACGCCCCGTACCTGCTGCAGTTCGTGCGCGGCACGCTGCCCCGGCACGTGCTCCGGGGGCGGGACATCGACAAGGCCAACGACTACAACCGTTCGCCGCTCGGCACGGGACCGTATCGCGTGGCGGAGTGGAAGACCGGCGAGTACATCGCGCTGGAAGCGGTGCCCAACTACTGGCGCGGCCCGCAGTACCCGAAGATCCGGCGGATCCTGTTCCGGTTCCTCACCAACACGACGACCCGCATCAACCAGCTGGCCGCCGGCGAGGTGCACCTCGTGCCGTTCGTGCCGTGGGACAAGGTGCGGGAGCTGCGGGCGGTGCGCGCCGTGCGCCTGAACACCGTGCTGGGCAACGGCTACGAGCACGTTACGCTGAACCAGCGGCAATTTCCGCCGTTCCGCGACGTGCGGGTGCGGCGCGCGCTGGCCTACGCGATCGACCGCGACCTGCTGGTGCGCACGATCCTCGACTCGCTCGTGACGGTCGTGAACGGCCCCATCCAGCCGCTGTCGTGGGCCTACGAGCCGAGCGTCGCCACGTACCCGTTCGACCCGGCGCGGGCGGCCGCGCTGCTCGACGAGGCCGGGTGGAAGCCGGGCCCCGACGGCGTACGGACCAAGGACGGCGCGCGCCTCGCGTTCACGCTCATTACGCAGGCCGGGTTCGTCATCCGCGAGAACGTCGCGCAGGCGATCCAGAAGCAGTTCAAGGACATCGGCGTTGCGATGGACGTCAAGCTGATCGACGGCACGGCCATCAGTTCCATCTGGTTCTCGGGCAACTTCGACGCGATGCTGCACTGGTGGCAGCAGCCGGCGGACCCGGAGATCACGCTGTTCTTCGCGTCGGACCGCACGCCGCCTGCCGGGCGGAACATCAACTACCTCGACGACCGCGACCTGACGGCCCTGCTGTACCAGTCCGACCGCACCGTGGACGAGGCGCAGCGGGCGGCGCTGCTCAAGCGGGCGCAGCGGCGCATCGCGGAACTGGTGCCGGAACTCGTGCTGTACAACACCGCGAAGGTCGACGCCGTGCCCGCGACGATGAAGGGCTTCACCGGCAACCCCACCAACACGGGACCGTTCTGGAACGTGTGGCAGTGGGAGTTCGACGGGCCGTGATGCGCGGCGCGGCGGCGGCCCGGCCGTGATCCGGTTTGCCCTCCGCCGGGCGGCGCAGGCCATCCCGCTGCTGCTGATCATCTCGGTCGTCGTCTTCGGCCTGATCCATCTCGTGCCCGGCGGCCCGCTCGCCCTGTACCTCGACAACCCGAACGTCCGGCCGGCCGACATCGAGCGGCTCCGGCGCTCGCTCGGCCTCGACCGGCCGCTTGTCGAACAGTATGTGCGCTGGCTCTGGGCCTTTGTCCGCGGCGATTGGGGGTACAGCTATGCCGATGGCCGTGCGGTGGCGGCGCGGCTCGCCGAGCGGCTGCCGGCCACCCTCGAGCTGATCGGGACGTCGTCGCTCCTGGCGTTTGTCGTGGCGCTGCCGGTGGGAATTCTCGCCGCGACGCGCCGCGCCTTCGACCGCGTATCGACGGCCGTCGCGATCGGCGCCATTTCGCTGCCCGTGTTCTGGCTCGGCCTCCTCCTACAGCTCGCGTTCGCCAACGCCCTCGGCTGGTTCCCGTCGTCGGGGCGCGCTTCGTACGGCGTGGATACGATCGGCGATCGCCTCGCCCACCTCGTGCTGCCGGCGATCGTGCTCGCGGTGGTCCATGCGGCCGCGTGGTCGCGGTACCTGCGCGGGAGCATGCGCGAGGTGATGGCGCTGCCCTTCGTGCGCGCGGCGCGCGCCCGCGGCGCCGGCCCGTGGCGCGTCGTCGTGCGCCACGCGCTCCGCAACGCGGCGGTGCCGTTCGTCACCGTCGTACTGCTCGACGCGTCGATCATGGCTTCCGGCGCCGTCGTCACCGAGAGCGTCTTCGCGTGGCCCGGGCTGGGCAGCCTGTTCACGGAGGCGCTGGCGAAACGCGACTACACCGTGTTGATGGCGTTCCTGATGTGCGCGTCGCTGGTGGTGGTAGCGCTCAACCTGCTGGCCGACATCGCCGTGCACGCGATCGACCCGCGGGCGCGGACGGCGGCATGACGCGCCGCCGCACCGTCCTCGTCGCGGCCGCGATCCTCGGCGCCCTCGCCGCCACCGCGGCGCTCGCGAGCCTCGTCGCGCCGTATGCGTTCGACGCCGTGGACCTCGCGCACCGGCGGGCGGCCCCCTCGCCGGCCCACTGGTTCGGCACCGACGACCTCGGCCGGGACGTGCTCACGCGCGTGCTGTTCGGCGCGCGCGTGTCGCTGGCGGTGGGCCTGATCTCCGGCGTCGTGAGCGTGGCGCTCGGGGCCCTCGTGGGCGGCACCGCGGGGTACGCCGGCGGATGGGTCGACGACGCGCTCATGCGCCTGACCGATGCGATGCTCGCCGTGCCGCGGCTGCCGCTCCTGATGATCGGCGCCGTGGTGCTCACGCCCGGCGTGCCCGGGATCGTGCTGCTCGTGGGTGCGGCCGGCTGGATGGAGACGGCGCGCGTGGTCCGCGCCGAGGTGGTGTCGCTCAAGGCGCGCGACTTCGTGAGTGGCGCGCGCGCCGTGGGCGCCTCGCCCGTCCGCGTGGCGGCGCTGCACGTGCTGCCCGCGGCGCTCCCGGTGGCGGGCGTGGCGACGACGCTCGCCGTTGCCCGCGGGATCCTCCTCGAGAGCACGCTCAGCTTCTTCGGCGTGGGCGTGCAGCCCCCCACCGCCAGCTGGGGCAACATGCTGTACCAGGGGCAGGCCACGATGGCGACGGAACCGTGGCTCGCGATCTTTCCCGGGGTCGCGATCCTGGTCACCGTGCTCTGCCTGAACGTCGTGGGCGACGCGTTGACGTCCACGCGGCCGGTGAGCCGCTGAACACCCGGCGCCCCCGGGAAATCCGGATAACGGCGCCGTAACGGCCGTGAGCGCCACCCGGACTACACTCACGCAGCGTAGTCCTTCCTCCTCCGGAGCCGTCCCATGCACACCGAGCCTCGCGCGGGGCGCGCACTGCGCGCGCGCCGCACCACCCACGCACCCCGGACCCATTTCGCCGCCGCGCCGGCGCTGCTGCTCGCCGGTCTCGTCGCGGCGTGCAGCGGTGACGGCAGAACCGACATGGCTTCGGGCGGCAACTCGCCCACCGGCCCGTCCAACCAGCCCACCCCCGTCTCGCTCACCATGGGCGCCGCGTCCGCGCAGCCGTTGCAGGCCGTGACGGTGACGTTCCCGTCGCGCGCCGGCGCGGCCGGCGCCACGCTCACGGGCACCTTCGCGCAGAAGTCGGTGAACATCCTCCTCGCCGATTCGGTGAGCGGCAGCTTCCTCGTCCCGTCCGTGAGCGCCGGCAGCTACAGCCTTACCGTGGACTTCGGCAACAAGCTGCGCGGAACCGCCACGCTCACCGTGACGGCGCCGCCGCCCATCGCCGACGCCAAGGCCACGGTGACGACCGCCGTGACCACGTCGACCGCGAAGCTCGACAGCATCGTGGCGCAGGCGCGGTCGGCGCCGGCCGGCTCGACTCCGCTCAGTGCGGCGGACGCCGATTTCCTCGCGGCCAAGTCGACGGCGCTCAAGACGGCGCTCGCGAGCGCCACGCAGGCCGACCTCGATGAGTTCGCGCGATTCCTCGCCGCCAACCCCGGCGTGCTGCCCGCCAACACGTCGGCCGCTGCCGTGCTGGCACCGGCGGACGTGCTGCCCTTCGGCAACCCGGCGGCCATCTCCATCAGCGAGCTGTCGCAGCAGGTGGATGCCTTCATCGCTGCATACTCGGCGAAGAAAACCCAGGTGGTCCTCACCATTGCCGGCTGCGTGGTTGGCGTGACGGCCACGGGATGGACCGGGATCGTGGCCGCGCTCGTGGGCAGCGGGTGCGCCGTGAGCATCGGCTGGCAGGCGGCGAACATCGCCGACCTGATGAAGCAGCAGATCGGCAGCCTGTACGCCATTCCGGCCAAGTTCGAGTTCATCGAGAGCGCGGCCATCGCGGCCAGTCCGGTCCGGGTTGCCGCCGGAGGCGCGTCGCGCGCCTCGTCCATCGGCGGAGCCTCGGCGCCGAGCTTCCTGTACATGCAGCCCGGCGTGTCCACGCACTTCGGAGTGCAGATGCACTTCCGGTCGTTCACCAGCAGCGACCGGGGCGTGCTCGGTGGCCTGTTCGCCGCCGCGGACGAAGTCGCCGCCAAGGTGCGCAGCGTGGCACAGTACATCCCCGGCTACAATCCGCCCGACTTCCTCCCGCCCGCGTCCTCGCGCGAGATCGTCTCGTCCGTGCCGGGATCGGACCTCACCGTCACGGTGTCGGGCTGCACGGTGGCTCCAGCGAGCGACGGCGTGAACATCACGTGCCCGCAGGTGAGCAGCGCCGACGTGCCTGTGCAGGTGTCGGTGTCGTATTCGTCGCGTTTCGGCAGCAACTCGGCGTCATTCGCCGCGACCGTTGCGCGCACCTGGGCGGCCGTGGGCACCCCGCAACTCACCTATCACGGCACGTTCCGTGAGTACGCCAATCCGTCGGACCCCAACAGCTACACGCGGCGTGGCTGCTACTACAGCGTGGTGCTGCCCGTGAGCGGCAACACGCCGGTCAAGTTCGGCGCGTGGACGGCCCAGTGGCTGCCGCCGCGCACGCACACCGAGTCGGGGGTGTCGTCGTCGGCCCCCGTGGACCCGCGGGTGTACGACGGCATCGTGTGGCTCGACCGCCAGCTTTTCTGGGACGCCTTCCCGCACGACCAGGATTATGCGTTCCAGGTGAAGGAGACCGTGAACTGGACCATCCCGGCCACGGGGCAAACGGGCACAACGGAGTTCACGCTCGACTGTCGCTGACGCCGGAATCGGCCCCGCCGCCACGCCCGCGACGCGCTTCGGGCGTGCAGCGTCGCATTTCGCGCACGCAGATTCATGCTTCGCATGTGCGGAGTCGTCCTTCGTGTGCGGAGAGTCGTCCGTCGGGCGTGCAGGGCGATGCTTCAGGTGCTCAAAGTCGCGCGCGCACCTGCGGTGTCGTGCGGCGGGCCGGTCAGGCGTTGCAGCAATCCGGCGGACCGTCCAGCGGACCCGCACGGTCGCGCCGCAGGGCGGGGGACTCGCGCGCAAGAGACTTGCGGCTGCCCCGCAGACCTGCGGGCTCGTGCGTCGAACGAACGGAGGGCCGCTCGGGACGCGCGAGACTCCGCGGCGGACGGACGTCGCTCCGCGGCGGACGCACAGGGCCGCGCGTCGGAACAGCCGCGTCGCGCAGCCGGTCGGCAAGGTCGCCCCGCGCACACGCAAGGTCGAGCGCTGACTTCGCCGAGCGGCACGGCGGGCCTGCAACGCGCCACGACGGCATTGTATGGCGTCCCGGCAATCACGTGGAGCGCCCACCACATGTGCACGGCTCTCCGTCAGGGCCAAAAACGCCGCGCCAGTCCCGTACGGTCGCGGTTCATGCTGGCAAAGCTCCCGGCCCCGCGCTCAAGGACGTCTGACCAGCGGCCGAGACCGTCCGCCGAAAAATGCGATTTCTCGAGCGCTCCTGTCTCAACTGTCCCTCTGGTTCCGAAAAATGTCGCGGGGTTTGGCGGCCGTTCGGCGCAGGCGGCTCGATTCCGGTCATGTCGCGTGTGGGTCCGGCTCATCCAGGCCGAGCTCCGGCGCGCCGCCGCACCAGCGTGAGGATCGTGTAGATCGCGCAGGCCTCGCCGGCCTGGTTCTTCACCTCGACGTCCCACGCCACCACGCCCTGCGGCACGCCGCCCTCGGGCGTCTCCTTCGCCGTCTTCTGCTTCACCGTGAGCCGCACCTGGATCGTGTCGCCGGGATAGACGGGCTTCGTGAACCGCAGCCCCTCCATTCCATAGTTGGCCATCACGGGGCCGAGCGAGGGCTCGACGAAGAGCCCCGCAGCCGCGCTGATGATGAAGTACCCGTGCGCCACGCGCTTTTCGAACACGCCGTGCGCCCGCGCCTGCTCGTCGTCCGTGTGCGCGTAGAACACGTCGCCGGATAGCGCGGCGAACTTCTCCACGTCCTCGAGGGTGATGGTGCGCGTGCCCGTGATCAGCGTGTCGCCGACCTCGAGCTCCTCGAAGTACCGCGTGAACGGGTGCGACCCGCCGGTCCGCTGCTCGGCGCCCGGCATATACTCGCGCACGACCGCCGTCAGTGTGCTCGGATGCCCCTGCAACGCGGTGCGCTGCATGTAGTGCAGCACCCCGCGCACGCCGCCCATCTCCTCGCCGCCGCCGGCGCGCCCTGGGCCACCGTGCACGAGGTGCGGCAGCGGCGACCCGTGGCCCGTGCTTTCCTTGGCGCAGTGCCGGTTCACGGTGAGCAGGCGCCCATGATACGCCGCGGTGCCGAGGATCACCTGTCGTGCGACCGTGTCGTCGGCGGTGAACAGGGACCCGCAGAGCGAACCGCGCCCCTTCTTCGCGAGGTCGATCGCGTCGTCCACCGACGTGTACGGCATCACCGTGTTCACCGGCCCGAACGCCTCGACGTCGTGCGGCTCGCTCGCGCCGAACGGATCCCTGGAATAGAAGAGCAGGGTGGGGTAGAACGCGCCCTTCTTCGCATCGGCGCCCACGACTTCGACCTCATCCGGCCGGCCAAACACGCGTTCGGCGACTGCGGAAATCCGGTTCACGCTCTTCTGTACTTCCTCCACCTGTGGCCGCCCGGCGAGCGGGCCCATCCGTACGCCCTCGACCGCCGGGTCGCCGACCTTCACGCCCGCGAGGCGCTTCGAGAGCGCTTCCATCACCTCGGTGAGCATCGCCTCGGGCACGAACGTGCGGCGGATGGCCGTGCACTTCTGCCCGGCCTTCGTCGTCATCTCGTTCGCCACCTCCTTGATGAAGAGGTCGAACTCCTCCGTGCCCGGCGCGGCGTCGGGGCCGAGCATCGAGAAGTTCAGCGAGTCGGCCTCCTGGTTGAAGCGCACGTTGTGCGTCATGATGGACTTCGTGCCCTTCAGCATCTGGCCGGTGCTCGCCGAGCCCGTGAACGCCACGGCGCATTGCTCGTCGAGGTGGTCGAGCAGGTCGCCGGCGCGGCCGCACAGCAACTGAATTGCGCCTTCGGGGAAGAGGCCGCTCGCGATCATCTCCGCGAACACGCTCTCGGTGAGGTAGCTGGTGAGCGTCGCGGGTTTTACGATCGCGGGCACGCCGGCCAGCAGCGTGGGCGCGAGCTTCTCGAGCATCCCCCACACGGGGAAGTTGAACGCGTTGATGTGCACCGCGACGCCCTCGAGCGGCACGCAGATGTGCCGGCCCACGAACGTCCCGCCCCTGGACAGCGGCTCCGTCACGCCCTCCACGTGGAACGTCTCGTTCGGGAACTCGCGGCGCCCGCGCGACGCGTACGCGAACAGCGTGCCGATGCCGCCCTCGATGTCCACCCACCCGTCGCGCTTCGTCGCGCCCGTGGCGGCCGACACGCGGTAGAACTCGTCCTTCTTCTCCATCAGGTGCTTCGCCATCGCCTTCAGCATCAGCGCGCGCTGGTGGAACGTCATCGCGCGAAGCCTGGGTCCGCCCGCGGTTCGGGCGTAGTCCACCATGCGCTTGAAGTCGATGCCGCCCGTGCCAGCTTCAGCGAACGTCACGCCAGTCACCGCGTGAACGAGGGGCGCGGCCTTGCCCGTGCCCTCCACCCAGTCGCCGCAGACGTAGCTCCGGAGGCGGCGCAGGCGGGCGCCGGTGAGGTCGAGGGGCGGCAGGACGGTGGTTGGCATCGCAAGCGGGTCGGGCGTGAACGCAGGCTGCTTCTGGCGAACGCGAACCCGAAATATCGCCTCCGGAACCGGCGCGTGCCGCGTCCGGAGGGCAGCCCGCCGAAGCGCGCCGCCTACCAGACTGCGCGCGCGCGGAGCAGCTTTGTGGCCTCGGCGGCGGGCACCGCGCGTGAGAACAGGAAGCCCTGGCCGTACTCGCACCGCATCCCGCGCAGTGCCGAGGCCTGCGCGTCGGTCTCGATCCCCTCGGCAACCACCTTCATCCGCAGGTCGTGGGCCAAATCCACGATCGTGCGAACGATGCTCGCGTCGCGCGCCCGCGGGCCCATCTGGCTGATGAACGAGCGGTCGATCTTCACGCTGTCGGTGGGAAACCGGTGCAGGTACGAGAGCGAGGAGTATCCCGTCCCGAAGTCGTCGATCGACAGGCCGAGGTCGAGCGCCTTCAGTTCGTGGAGCGCGACGGTCGTGTGCTCGGCGTTGGCCATCATCGTGCCCTCGGTGAGCTCCATCACGATGAGCTCGGGCCGCACGCCGGACTCGCGCAAGATGTCGCGCACGCGCTGCGTGTAGTCGGGGCGCAGGATCTGGCGGGCCGACACGTTCACGTGCACGGGGTGCGCGTCGCCGCCAAACTCGGCGGTCCACTCGCGCGCCTGGCGGCACGCCTCGGCGAGCACCCACTCGCCGATCGCCACGATGAGTCCCGTGTCTTCCGCAAGCGGGGTGAAGTCGTGTGGGGTGAGCTGGCCCCGAGCCGGGTGGTTCCAGCGGATGAGCGCCTCGAACCCGTGCAGGCTCCCCTCGACCAGCGAAACGATGGGCTGGTAGACCAGCTCGAGTTCGTTGCGCTCCACGGCGCGCCGGAGGTCGCGTTCCAGCTCGTGTCGCAGGATGGCCGCCGCGTGCATGCTCGTGTCGAACACCTCGAACCGCGCCCGCCCCTCGTCCTTGGCCCGGTACATCGCGAGGTCGGCGTCGCGCAGCATCTCCTCGGCGCTGTGGTAGTCCAGCCCGCTCGAGGCGATGCCGATGCTGACCGTGACGTACACGTCCTGGTTGCCGATGCGGAACGGCGCGTCGAAGTCGCGCTGCACGCGCGCCGCCACCGTCCGCGCCTCCTCGATGGTGGCCGTGTCGAGCAGCATCGTGAACTCGTCGCCGCCCAGCCGCGCCACCGTGTCGCCGGGGCGCGACGACGCCTCGAGCCGCCGCGCGGCGGCCACGAGCAGCTGGTCGCCCGTCATGTGGCCCAGCGAGTCGTTCACCACCTTGAACCGGTCGAGGTCCAGGAAGAGCACGGCGAACGGCGGGGCGTTGGCCCGGCGCGCGCGCCGCAGGAACTGCGACACGCGGTCCATAAGGAGCGCCCGGTTGGGGAGGCCGGTGAGCGTGTCGTGGAACGCGCTGTGCCGGAGCTGCGACTCGGCTTCCTTGCGGTCGGTCACATCGCGCGAGTTCACCACGATGCCGCGAATCGCGGGCTCGGCCATCAGGTTCGTGCCCGTCACCTCCAGCACCCGCCAGTGCCCTTCGCCGTGGAGGAACCGCACCTCGATGCGGGTCACGTGGCCGGGAACCGAGAGCAGCCGCTCGAACTCCTTCAGCGCCGCCGGCCGGTCGTCCGGGTGGACGAACTCGAACACGTTTCGCCCGAGCAGTGCCTCGGGGCTGTAGCCGAGCACCCGATGGAGCGACGGCCCCTCATAGGTGATCTGGCCCGACTGGTCCAGCACCGTGATGATGTCCGTGGCGTTCTCGATCAGCGCGCGGAACTTTCGTTCGCTCGCCCGCAGGGCGCGCTCCGCCTCCGCGCGCGCGGTGACGTCCTCCACGCGACCCTGGTATCCCACCACCATGCCGTTGACGTCGCGAATCACGCTGCTCGTCAGGAGGCAGTCCATCTCGCTGCCGTCCAGCGAACGGAGTCGCACGGGGTGGTCTTCGACGGCGCCGGCATGCTCGATTCGCCGGACGAATTCGTCCCGGTCCGCCGGATCCACGTACAGCGACTGCGTGTTGACGGTGGGCATCTCTTCCGTTGTGAACCCGAACAGCCGGCGCGCCGCCTGGTTCGCGGCAACGAACGCGCCGTCGCGCGTGGTCATGTAGATGGCCTCGCGCGATTCCTCGAACAGGCGCCGGTACCGCTCCTCGCTGCGCCGGAGCTGCTGCTCCACCATCAGCCGGTCGGTCACGTCGCGGAAGCTCCAGACGCGGCCGACGACGTCGCCTCCCATCCGCTGGGGCAGCGAATGGCGCTCGAAGCTGCGCCCGTCCTTCAGCGCGATGACCTCGAAGCTCTCCTCGTCCGGATGCAGGTAGAGGTGGCGAACCCGCGCGAGGAAGGCCCCCGGATCGCTCACCTTGCCCACCGCTTCCGCCAGCGCCGCGTCGTCATCGCCGGACGCGAGCACTGCCGGCGAGAGTTCCCACATGCGGGCGAACCGCTCGTTGAAGCGCACGATGTTGCCTGCCAGGTCCACGATGAGCAGGCCGTCGGCCGTCGCGTCGAGGGTCGCGTCGAGCAGCGAGGACGACAGGTCCGCGTCCGTTCCGGCGGGGGATCGTCTGCTGCGCGTGGCGGGCGTACGCTTCTTTGCGGTCACTGTCGGGGCAGGAGGGCGGGCGCGGACGGCCCGGATTCGGTATTTTCGACTCACCACCGTTCGCCGTCAACTCGATCAGGAGGTTCACGTGTTCGCCGTCCGAGTCACCAGATCTCGTCGAGTCGCCGTCCTCGCCTGCGCCGCCGCCGCCCTGTCCGCGTGCGGCGGAGGGGAGAAGGCAGCGACTTCGACGCCCGCCGCCACTTCCGCCGCACCTGCCGCCGCCGAGCCCGCAAAGCCGGTCGTTGGCGCGCCACCCGCCGGCGCGACGGTTGCGATGGTCGCGGAGGGTGACAGCATCTTCCACGGCCTCAAGGCCGGGGGCATCTGCCTCAGCTGCCACATGCCTGACGCCAAGGGCGGCCCGCTGGCTCCCAACCTCACGGACACCGAGTGGGTGACCATCGACGGCAGCTACGCCTCCATCCAGAAGCGCGTCACGGAAGGCATGGCGACGCCCACGCCGCCGTACACGTCGCCGATGTTGCCGATGGGCGGTGCCCAGCTCACGCCCGACCAGATCAAGGCTGTGGCCGCGTACGTCTACGCCATCAGCCACAAGTAGGCCCGAGGGGCGAGAGGATCGCAGCCGCTGGAGCTGCCGCTGTTCGACCCCGTTGACCCGGCCTTCCAGGCCGACCCGTTTCCCGTGTACGCGCGGTACCGGGAGGCCGGGCCAATCCACGCGGGGCATCCGCCGATTCCGTCGATGCCGCGCTGCCACTACGTGTTCAGCTACACGGAGGTGCAGGCCGCGCTGCGCGACGCCCGCTACGGCCGCGAGCGGTTGCGGGTCGGTGGCTTGAGCCCGGCGTTCAACACCGTCATCCGCCGCGTGGCGCGGCAAATGCTGCTGTTTGCCGATCCGCCCCGCCACGGCCGCCTGCGCCGCGTCGTCACGGCGGCGATGAGCGCCGAGTTGCAGGCCCGCGCCGTGCGGCGCGCGGCGGAGTTCGCGCCGGTGCTGCTCGAGATGACGCTGGCCGAAGACGAGCCTGACATCGTCCAGGGATTTGCCGCGCCCCTGCCCGTGATGGTCATGGCCGACCTGCTGGGTTTCCCGACGGATCACCACGCGCGCGTGAAGGCGTGGTCAGCCGACATCGCCGCGATCACGGACCTCCGCCCCACCGACAAGGCCGTCGAACGGTCGAGCCGCGCGACGATGGAAGCCGCCGAGTACCTGCAAGTCCTCGTGGACGAGCGGCGCCGGCATCCGCAGGACGACGTGCTGAGCCGCCTGATTGCGGCCCGCGTGGACGGCGATCGGCTCAGCGACGGCGAGATCCTTGCCAATGCGCTCCTCCTGCTGGTCGCCGGTCACGAGACGACCGTCGGCCTCGTGGGGTACGCCGTGAAGGAGCTGCTCGACCGCCCGGCTCTCGCTGCCGGCATGGACGCGAGCGACGCCGGGGTGACCGTGGCGGTCGAGGAACTGCTGCGGTTCGTCAGCCCGGTACAGATGACGTTTCGCGTCGCGCACGAGCGCGTGGAGATCGCCGGCGTGCCGGTGGAGCCGGGCGACGCCGTGGGATTGGTGCTCGGATCGGCGAATCGCGACCCCGAGGAATTCGTCGATCCGGAACGGCTCGACCTCTCCCGTGCGGCCCGGCGCCACCTGGCGTTCGGCGCCGGCCCGCATCACTGCGTGGGGTCCACCCTGGCCCGCGCCGAGGCGCGCGCGGCCCTTCAGGCCATCGTGCCGGTGCTGCCGTCGCTGTCGTACGACCCGGCCCGGCTCGTGCGGTCGGACAACTTCCTGTTCCGCGCGCTCGCTGCGATGCCGGTGACGGTGACCTGACCGCCGGTCAGGCGCGCTCGAGGATCGTCGCCATCCCCTGGCCCACGCCGATGCACATCGCGCAGAGCGCGTAGCGCTTCTGCGCGCCCTCCAGCTCGCGCATCGCCGTGAGGAGGAGCCGGGCGCCGCTCATGCCCAGCGGGTGGCCGAGGGCGATGGCGCCGCCGTTCGGGTTCACGCGCGGGTCGTCGTCCGCCACGCCCAGCTCGCGCATGCACGCGAGCGACTGGGCCGCGAACGCCTCGTTGAGCTCGATGACGTCCACCTGGTCGAGGGCGAGGCCGGCGCGCTGCAGTGCCTTGCGGGACGACGGCACGGGCCCCATCCCCATGATCCGCGGCTCCACGCCCGCCACGGCCGCGGCCACGACCCGCGCCTTCGGCACGAGGCCGAACCGCTTCACGGCCGCCTCCGACGCCACCAGCAGCGCGGCCGCGCCGTCGTTGAGGCCGCTCGCGTTGCCCGCCGTCACGGTGCCGTTGCCGTCGGTCCGGAACGCGGGGCGCAGCTTGGCCAGCACTTCCCGCGTGGTGTCGGGCCGGATGAACTCGTCCGTGTCCACGCGCTTCGGCTCGCCCTTGCGCACCGGGATGGCCACCGGCGCGATCTCCTTCGCGAACCGGCCGGCTGCGCGCGCCCGCGCGGCCTTCTGCTGCGACCGCACCGCGAACCCGTCCTGGTCGCCGCGCGACACCTTGAACTGCTCGGCGACGTTCTCCGCTGTCTGTCCCATGGAGTCCGTGCCGTACGTCGTCTGCATCGCGGGGTTCACGAATCGCCAGCCGAGCGACGTGTCGAACAACTCCATGTCGCGCGCAAACGCCCTCGCGCCCTTGCTCAGCACGTACGGCGCGCGCGTCATGGACTCCACGCCGCCGGCCACGAACAGGTCGCCGTCGCCGAGCCGGATGGCCCGCGCGGCGTTCACCACCGCCGCCATGCCCGACGCGCAGAGCCGGTTCACCGTCTCGCCGGGCACGGTCACGGGCAGGCCCGCGAGGAGCCCGGCCATCCGCGCGACGTTGCGGTTGTCCTCGCCGGCCTGGTTGGCACAGCCGAGGATGACGTCCTCCACGGCCGCCGGGTCCACGCCGCCGTTGCGCGCCATCAGCTCGCGGATCACGTGCGCCGCGAGGTCGTCGGCGCGCACCTCACTGAGGGAACCGCCAAGGTTCCCGATCGCCGTCCGCACGCCGTCGATGATGAAGGCGTCGCTCACTTCGCGCCCCGGGGTGGCGGGGCATCGGCGGCCATGCCCTCGGCGCGCGCCTGCCCGTGCACTCCCTTCGTCTTGTACGCCGTTCCGCGGAACAGGGCCACCACCTCGTCGCGCTGGTTGCGCACTTCCGCGCGGTAGTAGCCGAGGCGGCGCGACTCGCCTTCCGACCCGGCCGTCGCCGTCAGCACGTCGCCCGGCATGATCGCGACGGGATACGTGATCGAGTTCTCGATGCTCACGGTCACCTTGCCGTGCGTGTTGCACGCGAACGCGAAGGCGCTGTCGGCGAGGGCGAAGGCCACGGCGCCGTGCGCCACGCCGAAGCCGTTCACCATGTCGGGCCGCACGGTCATCCGCACCGTGGCGGTGCGCGGCCGCACGTCCACGATCTGCATGCCCAGCAGCTGGCTGAACCGGTCCTTCGCCATCATTCCCGCCACCACCTGCTCGGCGAGTACCTGGGCGTCCTTGATTCGGGTGCGGCCCTTCGGGCCCGGACGCGCCTTCATTGATGGAACCTCGTCCCCGCCGCAGCATTGCGCCGCAGCAGCGGGCTCTGGCGGTACCGCTCCTCGCCGTATTCCGCCTGCAGCGCCACCAGCCGCTCGAACGCCCACGCGGGTCCGAGCTCGTCGGACCACGCGAGCAGCCCCTTCGGATAGTTCACCCCGCGCTGCATCGCGACATCCACGTCGGCCGCGCTGGCCACGCGGTAGAACACCGCGTCCGCCGCCTCGTTGATGAGCATCGCCAGGATGCGCTCGAACACCTGCGTGCCGAGTGCCCGGTCGCGCACGGGCTCCGGCGGCCCGCTGCCGTCGTAGCGGTAGAACCCGCGTCCCGCCTTTCGCCCCAGGAACCCCGCGTCCACGAGCCGTCGCTGGGTGAGCGACGGCTTGTACCGCGGCTCCCAGAACATGCTCTCGTACATCGAGCGCGTCACGGCGAAGTTCACGTCGTTGCCGATGAAGTCCATCAGCTCGAACGGCCCCATCCGGAACCCGCCCAGCTCGCGCATGGCCCAGTCGATGGTCGCGCAATCGGCGATGCCCTCGTCGTGGATGCGCAGTGCCTCGCCATAGTACGGCCGCGCCACGCGGTTCACGATGAACCCCGGTGTGTCGGCCGCCACCACCGGCGCCTTGTTCCACGATTCCATCAGGTCGCGCGCCGCCTTCGTCACGGCGGGGTCGGTGCCCATCCACGGCACCACCTCCACCAGCGGCAGCACCGGCGCGGGATTGAAGAAGTGCAGGCCAACGACCCGCTCCGGGCGCACGCACGAACCCGCGATGGACGCGATCGAGAGCGACGACGTGTTCGACGCCAGCATCGCCGTCGGCGCCACGGCCGCGGCCAGGGCGGCGAACAGCGCCTGCTTCGTGATCAGGTCCTCGACAATCGCCTCGATCACCAGCGAGCAGTCGCGGTACGGTGAAAGGTCCACGCCCAGCGGCTCCTCGTAGAAGTCGATCCGCGAGAGGATGAGGCCGCGCTTCTGGGCGTCGAGCTTGCCCTTCTCCACGAGCCGGTCAAGCGAGGACCGGATGGACGCCTGGGCGTTGCGCACCGCGCCGGCCATCGCGTCGCCCAGGAGCACGTAGTACCCGGCCGCGGCGGCGACCTGCGCGATGCCGGTGCCCATCGCCCCAGCGCCGACGATGCCCACCTTCACGTTCTGTGGCGTGGCGTTCACCGCGGCCCAGCTGCCGGAATCCCGCATCGAATCCGTCATCGGCCGGTGAACCTCGGCGCGCGCTTCTCGAGGAATGCCTGCACGCCTTCCGCGTAGTCCGCCGTGCGGCCCGCCTCGCGCTGCAGCGCCTCCTCGTAGTCGAGCTGGTCGTCGAGCGAAACCCCGAGCGACGCGTTGAAGCCGCGCTTGATGAGCCCGAGCGCGCGCGTGGGCTGCGTGGCCAGGTGCTTCGCGCAGGCGCCGGCCTCACCAAGCAACACCTCCGGCGCCACGACCTTGTACACGAGCCCGTAGGCCAGCGCCTGCTCCGCGGAAAGCTTCTCGGCCAGCATCGTCAGCGCCGACGCGCGCTGCAGTCCCACGAGGCGAGGAAGGAGAAACGTGCCCCCGGAGTCCGGGATCACGCCGATCTTGGCGAACGACTGGATGAAGGTCGCCGATGCGGACGCGAACACGACGTCGCACGCGAACGCGAGGTTGGCGCCGGCGCCCGCCGCGGTGCCGTTCACCGCGCATACCACCGGCTTCTCGATCGTCCGAATCGCCCGCACGATCGGGTTCCACGTGCCGCGCACGAAATCGCCGAGGTCGGGCATCTGCCCGTCCTTCGGCAACGCCTCGGCGAGGTCCTGGCCTGCGCAGAACCCGCGGCCCGCGCCGGTCAGGAGGATCGCGCGCACGACGTCGTCGGCCGCGGCCGCGGCCAGGGCGGCCTGCAGCTCCCGCGCCAGCGGCGCGTTGATGCTGTTCAGGACGTCGGGTCGGTTCAGCGTGAGGCGAAGGACGCCGTCAGCCGTCTCGGAAAGGAGCGCGGACACGGTCATAAAGATACCGCAACACCCCCCACCCCCGGATCCCACGGGCCTGCAGCGGGCGGCGGGCCGCCGCCTCGCCCGGCGGGCCCGGGAGCGAGGCTCGCGTCGGGCGCGACACGGGACCACATTTCCTGTGATGGCCGCTCCAGCACCCTCGAAGAAGCGAACCCCGGCCCCGGCCGACGCCGAGCCTGCGTTTCGCTGGCGGGAGATCGCCCGCACTGCGCTGGTCTCCCGCGCCCTCGACGACACCGAAGAAGCCACGAACAAGAGCCGCGCCAGCGTCCCGCGCGACCACCTCATCCTCTACCAGTTCTCGGCCCGCGGGCACGAGGTGGCGCAGGCGATCCTCGCGTCCTTGATCACCCACCGCCATGACGGGGTGAGCGCCTACTATAGAAACAGGCCACTGCTGCTCGGCCTGGGCCTCACCATCGAGGACGGGTTCGCGAGTCCCCTCGGCCGGTCTGGCGGGTTCAGCGACGGCCGCGACATCGGCGTGGTGTGCAACCTGCCGAACCCCGACGGGCCAAGCGTGATCCCCATGGGCGGCGACGTGGGCTCGCAGTACACGCCCTGCGCCGGATGGGCGCAGGCCATCACGTACCATCGCGACGTCCTGAAGGACAAGTCGTGGAACGGCGCGATCGCCGTGGTGCTCGGCGGCGACGGATCTGTGGCGACGAACGGGTTCTGGTCGTCGCTCACGATCGCCACGACGCTGAAGCTCCCGATGCTGTTCTACGTCGAGGACAACGGACTCGGCATTTCGGTGCGCGGCGAGCTGCAGACGCCCGGCGGCGACATCACGAGGAACCTCGCCTCGTTCGGCAACCTGTTCCTTCGCGACGGCGACGGCACCGATCCCGCAGAAAGTGCACGCCTGCTCGGCGAGTGCGTGGCGCACGTGCGCGGCGGCAAGGGGCCGGCGATGATCCGGCTCACGGTGCCGCGCCTCTGCAGCCACTCGGGCCCCGACAACCAGAAGGGCTACCGCACCGACGCCGAGATCGCCGCCGACGAGAAACGCGACCCGATGCCGAAACTCAAGCGGTACCTCGTGCCGGATTTCATTTCCATCGCCGACTGGAAGGAGCTCGAGGCGGAGGTGGGGCGCGACGTGGCCGACGGCCTCGCGGCCGCGCGTGCGCGCCCGGGCCCCGATCCGGCGACCGTCGGTCGCTACGTGTACGCGGACGAGTCGCCTGGCGCGCCCGAGGCGTACGGCGGGATGTCGCGCGCCGAGCGCGAGGCGCTTGGCGGCACGGACGTGCCATCGCCGGAGGGACCGGCGCTCCGGTTTGCGGAAGCGGTGCGCAAGACGCTCGCGCACGAGCTCGAGGTGAACCCGAAGGTGCTCGTGTTCGGCGAGGACGTAGGCCGGAAGGGCGGCGTGCACCTCGTCACCGAGGGCCTCCAGCGCAGGTTCGGCGAGCGGCGCGTGTTCGACACATCGCTCTCGGAGGAAGGGATCATCGGCCGCGCGGTGGGGATGGCCATCACCGGCCTCGTGCCCGTGGCCGAGATCCAGTTCCGGAAATACGCCGATCCCGCGGCGGAGCAGCTCAACAACTGCGGCACGATGCGGTGGCGCACGAACAACCGCTTCGCTGCGCCCATCGTCGTGCGGATGCCCGGCGGGTTCGGCAAGGACGTGGGCGACCCGTGGCATTCGCTGAGCGACGAGGTGCGTTTCGCGCACGCGTACGGGTGGCAGGTGGCGATGCCGTCGAACTCGGCCGACGCCGTGGGCCTGCTGCGCGCGGCGATGCGGAGCCCCAACCCCACCATCTTCTTCGAGCACCGCTCGCTGCTCATGACCGGCGACGGCAGCGCGAAGTACCCCGGCGACGATTACGTGCTGCCCTTCGGCCGTGCGCACGTCGTGCGCGAGGGGAGCGGCATCACGGTGGTGACGTGGGGGGCGATGGTGCACCGGTGCGCGGCCGCGGCAATGAAGCTCGGGGATGGCGACGTCGAAGTGATCGACCTCCGGACGGTCGCGCCGTGGGACAAGGCGTGCGTGCTGGAGTCGGTGCAGAAGACGGGCCGCTGCCTCGTGGTGCACGAGGACGCGATCACGGCGGGCTTCGGCGCGGAGATCGCGGCCACGCTCGCGCAGGACGCGTTCTGGCATCTCGATGCGCCGGTGGAACGGCTCGCGCCGAACGACATCCCCGTCGCGTACCACGAGGACCTGCTGGCAGCGCTGATGCCGGACGTGGCCGGAATCGCGTCACGTATCTCGGCGATTCTCGAGGCGTAGTCGTTACAAGGGTCAGGCGCCGGCAGGTGTCGTTTTTTTTTTCTGGCGACCGGACACGCGACGGTGGGCGGCTGGAATCGCGCCACAACTGCCCGCGACGGGTCCGATTCCGGCCAACGGACTGGTCACTGCGTCGTGAGCGCGCAGCTGTCGTGATTCTGCGGGTTGACGGCACGCCGTTGCGGGGCAATACATGCCACCCCGTTTCCGAGGGACGGCAAATGCGTAATCTCGCGTGGATTGTGGGCATCGGCGGTGGGATTGATGTGAAGCGGCTAGCGTTTTCGGGACGGATGGTGATCGTTCTGGCTTGCACAGCAGTGATCACGAGTTGCGAGGGTTCGGCGCGTGGACCGACAGCCGTTCCGGCCCTGGCCTTGCGCAGTTCAGCTCTGGCACCAGCAAATTCCACCCGGCTACACGCGAACGCCCGCCGGCGACTATCACGGGTCATGTGTTCATAGCGTTGAGCGCGGGTCAAGGGTCGACATAGTGCGGCGCCGTGTGGTTCGGCGTGATAGCTCGATTGTCGAGTACCCACCCTGTGCGTATCCTGTACTCAATGGCGGATTGACGCGGCGTGCGTTACCGGAAAGTGGGATTCTATCAGCGCCGAGCGGCGCGAGTAGCGGTTGGGTCGAACACGGAAACAGCTATGCCGGCGCAGATTCCGCTATTGGATACGCGCACTCAACGCTGATTGTTCCTTCTAATCCGTCTTACTACTACGGGGCGGCAGGACAGGTCTACTACACGTTCATCGGTATTGAACCCAGCGACGGGTCCAATATCCTCCAACCTGTGCTCCAGTGGGGGAACAACAACGCCTTCGGAGGCAACTATTGGTCGCTGGCAGGTTGGTCATGCGGCTCGTTGTGCTATTACAGCACACCGGCCACGGCATATGCGGGCGACACTCTCGCAATGGAAATATTTGGAAGTAGTCAGTCGTGGTTTTGTTCGCAAACACCGAACCCGCAGAACTGCTGGGGAATAAGTGTCACCAACGTCACGCGCTCCACAGGTAGTGGGCTGAATGCGGCGGACACGCGGTTGTACCGCTGGTTTGCAGCGGCGGTAGAGATGTATGATCTGTCCGACTGCCACCAGTATCCGGGCGATCCCCTTACGTATCGGTCAATCAGCGCGTGGAGTTACTACGCGCCCGGTTCGTCGTACACTTCGATTCCGATTCTGATGGCCTCGATGACGTTTTCTTGGGGCGTTTGGACCAACGGCGGGCTTTCGCTACAGTGCAGCTATTCTGCTGCGGCCGCCGGTGACTCGGTCCGCCTCTGGCATCATCCGTAGCGAAGGAGGCCCCAATGTTGTACCGAATGGCATCTGTGGTCCTCATTGTGGTTGGCTGCTCCACGGGCGGACCGTCTGATGATTTGCGTATCGCGGACGTCGTGGGGCAGATCATCGCAGGCACTGCCCCGGTGCCTGCCGCCGTCGTTATCGAATGTGCGACGGTCGATATCCGCCTCGCAGTACCCACCAGTTCATCCGGAACGTTTGGCGCAACACTGACTTTTCGGCGAAGTGTAACGCGCGTTCAATCGGACGACATTCCCTGCAGCATGAACGCGCCTAACGCTGAGCACGCCGTCTACGCGGTTGTGGATACCATCCACTTTTGGCCGAGTCAGCTTCATCCCGCGACCCTGGTACGCCTCCGCGAGGTGCCATAGCGTCGAGCGGCGTTTCGTGTCGCGAACGACTCGACGTGCCGTACCCCAGGTACCTCGGTTTGTGTGACGATCAAATAGGCCCAGTGCCGTTTGCCATACTCCCTGTTGAGCGCCGTTGATAGTGTCCCCTTGAGCCGCCAGTAGAACTGTCCCCTGTTCGGCCTTCGACGCGGAGGCCGGATGGAGTGGACGGTCATGAGTGCTCAGGAGTTCGAACGTGGCGCGGTGCCACGCCGGGTGATCACGGGTGAGCTGACGATTCGCGACGCGGCACCGTTGCTCGCGGTGAGCTATCGGCACGCGAAGCGGCTCGTCGCGCGGTTTCGGGCCGAGGGCGCGCGGGGGCTCCCCATCGGGCGCGCGGGCGCCCGTCGAACCGGACGGCCCCGGCCGCGTACCGCGCGCAGGTGTTGGCCGTGATCCGGGCGCACTATGCGGGCGCGCCCGACCGGGGGTCCGGGCAACGCTTCGGGCCGACGCTGGTGGCGGAGCACCTCTGGACCGATCACGGGGTGCTGGTGCCGGTGACGACGCTGCGGCGCTGGATGCGCGAGGCGGACCTGTGGAGCCGCTCGCGCCGGCGGCGCCCCGGGCATCGGCGGCGGGAGCGCAAGGCCCACTTCGGCGAGCTCGTCCAGTTCGACGGGAGCGAGCACGACTGGTTCGAAGGGCGCGGGCCTGGGGCCTGCGTGATGACGATGGTCGACGATGCCACCGGCACCACGCGCATCCACTTCGCGCCACGCGAGACGATCTGGGGCGCCGCGGACGCGCTGCAAGCGTGGATCACGGCGTACGGCGTGCCGCGCGCCCTCTACACCGACTGGAAAACCGTGTACCTGCGCCCGCCGACGCTCAACGAGGACCTCCGCGGCGAGCGGCCGTTCACGCACTTCGGCCGGATGTGCCACAAGCTGGGGATCCAGCTCATTGGCGCGGCGAGTCCCCAGGCGAAGGGCCGCGTCGAACGTGGCCACGGCACGCACCAGGATCGCTTGATCAAGAAGCTCCGCCTCGCGCGCGTCGCCACCATCGACGCCGCGAACGCGTTCCTCCACACGCACTACCTCGCCGAGCACAACGCCCGCTTCGCCGTCGCGCCCGCCAGCCCCGTGGACTACCACCGGGCCCGCGATCGCCGGCACTGGCCCGATGCGGCGGTGTTCTGCCTCGAGAGCTCGCGCAAGGTCGGCGCGGATCACGTCGTACAATACGAGGGGCGCGCGCTGCAACTCCGCCCCAGTGCCCGCGTGCCCATCAAAAGCTCCGTCTTCGTGCGGGAACAACGCGATGGCACCGTCACCGTGGTACACATCGGCCGGGACGGCCATCCCCGCTCCCTCCCGTGGACTCCCGCCGTCCCACGCACGCCGAAGCCGACCCCGCTCCCGCGCATCCGGCCGCCACCCCCGCGGCCGCCCCCGCGCTCGCCGCCGGCATTGCTCCCCGCGCCGCCCAAGCGCGGCCACCGCTCACGCATCCGTGGCATCGCGCCACCGAACGATCCCTGACCCGCTGGCTGCAGCGTCGCGGCGGGTCGACGACCCGCCCGCCAATCGAAATTCTCGGCCCCCCGACCCTGAACCCAAGGGGACAGTTCTAATGGCGTACCAGCGGGGACATTTCTAATGGCGTTTGACACTGCGGCTGGCTCCCTTGACTTGCGCTCCCGGCGCCGCTAGCCTCCGTCCTTCGCACGACCACCATTTCAGGAACCGCCTGTGAAGTTCGCCTACTCCACCATCGTCGGTCTGGCCGCCCGGGTTACCCCGGGCGCAGGCACGCGTTCGTGGGGCTTCACCATCCCGGTGGAGAACCCGCTGATGCAGCGTGATGCGACCGACCCGTCCGGAGCAGGCACTCGAGCATAGTCCGACCGCAATTCCGCGGATTCGACTTCGCCCCACCTGCGCCGACGCACCGTGCCAGGTGGGGCGAAGTCGTTAATCCAGGGAGAACCAATTTGTGTCTTCGATGTCCGAATCCGTGAACGAGGGTCGTGACGCCGGCCAGCCCATCGCGCCGATCCCGGTCGGCGTGCCGCCGGGCGCAATTCCGGAAGCCGAGGCCGGCGGACTGATCGTCGGCATTCCGGGAGCCGAAACTCCCGGCGCACGCGAGCCCGCGGGCGCCGGGGCGGGGGAGGTCGTGCCCGCGAACGGGCGCGGCGGGGAGACGGTGTTCGTGCCCGCCGGCAGCCGACTCGCGCAGTTCTGGGCCGACCTCAAGCTCGCCGCGCGCGGCACGCGGCACGACTACACCTCCGGGCCCATCGGGCGCGCGATCTTCCTGCTCGCCGTCCCGATGGTGCTCGAGATGGTGATGGAGTCCATCTTCGCGGTGGTCGACGTGTTCTGGGTCGCGAAACTCGGCGCGTCGGCCGTCGCGACGGTGGGCCTCACCGAATCGATGATGGCGATCGTGTACACCCTGGCGTTCGGTCTCGCGATCGGCGCCACGGCCACGGTCGCGCGCCGTACGGGCGAAAAGGACCCCGACGGCGCGGCCCGCGCCGCGGTCAACGCCATCGCCCTCGGCGTCATCGTGTCGGGTGCGCTCGGCGTGGTGGCCGCCATCTTCGCGCCCGACCTGCTGCGCCTGATGGGCGCCACGCCGGACGTGGTCGAGCGCGGCGCCACGTTCACGCGCGTGATGCTGGGCGGCAGTTCCACCGCCTTCCTGCTGTTCGTGATCAACGCGTGCTTCCGTGGCGCCGGCGACGCGGCCGTCGCGATGCGCGTGCTCTGGCTCGCCAACGCGATCAACATCGTGCTCGGTCCGCTGCTCATCTTCGGCGTCGGGCCGTTCCCCGAGATGGGCGTCACCGGCGCCGCCGTCGCGACGACCATCGGCCGCGGCACGGGCGCCGTGTTCGCCGCGAGCCGGTTATGGCGCGGGGCGGGGCACATCGCCGTCCACCGCGAGCACCTGAAGGTGGACTTCGGCGCCATGCGCCGGCTCGCGCGCATGTGCGCCGTCGGCACGTTCCAGATCTTCCTTGGCACCACCGCGTGGATCGGGCTCATCCGCATCCTCGCCGGCTTCGGCGCGGTTGCGGTCGCGGGCTACACCATCGCGATCCGCATCGTGATCTTCGCGATCCTGCCGGCGTTCGGACTCAGCAACGCCGCTGCGACCATGGTGGGGCAGTCGCTGGGCGCGCGCGATCCCGGCCGCGCTGAGAAATCGGTGTGGACGGCGTCGAAGTACAACCTCGCGTTCCTCGGCACCCTCGGCGTGCTGTTCGTCGCGGGCGCGCCGTGGATCATCGCCGCGTTCACGCAGGACGCGGAAGTGGCCCGCGTGGCCGTGCTGGCGCTCCGGATCATCGCGTCGGGGTTCCCGATGTACGCCTTCGGCATGACCATCACGCAGTCGTTCAATGGGGCGGGCGACACGTGGACGCCCACGTGGATCAACCTGTTCGTGTTTTGGATGTTCGAGATCCCCGTGGCGTGGTTCCTCGCGGAGCGCACGCCCCTCGGGTCGACGGGTCCGTTCCTGGCGGTGACCGTGGCGTACTGCGCGCTGGCCGCCGTGAGCGCACTGATCTTCCGGCGCGGGGGGTGGAAGACGAAAGCGGTCTGAGCAGGACGGGTCTCGTTCCGGCGAGGCTGCCCGCGTCGTGCGAGTCGCGGGCAGCCTTGCCGGGCCGCGCTGGTGGTGGTACCCTGACGCCATCGGCGTGGAGGTGGCGATGGCACGCGTGTTCCTGCTGCACTGGAATGAGGACGAGGCAGAGGAGCGTGCCGCGCCCCTCCGGAAGGCGGGGCACGACGTACACGTGCACTGGAGCACGGAGACGACGCCCGCCCTCAAGGACGCACTCCCCGACATTGCCGTGATCTCGCTCGACCGGTTGCCGTCGCATGGACGCGCGGTGGCGGAGTGGTTGTGGGAAGCGAAGAAGCGGCAACACATCCCCATCGTGTTTGCCGGCGGAGCCGCCGAGAAGGTCACCGCCACGAAGGCGAAGTTTCCGCGGGCCGTGTACTGCGCGTCTCCGGAGATCGCACGCACGGTGGCGCGCCTTGCGGCGCCGGCGCCCGCAGGCCGCACCAAGCGGGCATCGTCGTGAGCGGGCGCGTCGGGCGAAGCGGTCGCAGGGTGCTCGCCAGCGCCATGCTCGGGCTCGGTGCCGTCGCTGCGCACCCCGCCATGGCGAGGGGGCAGGATCTCATCGCCATCGTCAAGCGCACGCCGGCGGCTGCGCTGGACGCGAGCCTCGCGCGTACGCCGTTCGAGACGTGGCTTGCGAGCCTCCGGGGCACCGCGCCGTCGGCGATCACCTGGGAGGTGAACGACTGTGGCGAAGGCGGTGACGGTCGCGCGGCGCCGACGTGCGTGGAAGCCGGTGTACCCCTTGGTGGAGACACGGTGGCGTACCTGCGCCTGGGGGTACGCGGAATCGATGGCAAGCTGGTTCCACCCGAAGTTTTCGACCTGAGCGTCAAGGAAGGCTCGCGCTACAGTTCCGTGCCGAATCTCGCGGAATGGATTGCGCGGGTGCGCCGGCGCCAGCGGTAGCGGGGAAGTGCCCCTTGCGCGCGCGGCAGGATGGTTGAATAGTGGAAATGCAACGAGGCCGGCGCCTCCACGAAGGATGAAGCGGGCCGGGCAGAATGTTCCCGGTTTTCCCCGTGACGCGGGGAACGTGGCGCCAACCGCACGCGCGCGCCGGTCCCGATGCAGAATCCCGCCACCGAGCGGGGTGCGCCGCGTTGACGGCGCCTCAGGGCGCCGGGGCTTCACGCCCCGGCGCCCGTTTGCGTGGGGGCTAGATCGCCTTGAACTCCTCGAACGGCTGCGTGCAGGCGTTGCAGAAGTGCATCGCCTTGCAGGCGGTGGAGCTGAACTCGCTCCGGAGCGACGTGTCGGTGGAGCCGCAGAACGGGCAGCGCACCTTCTCGGCGCGGCGGAGCTGCACGGGCGCGTGCACCCCGGAGTGGCCTGGCGGCGCGATGCCGTAGGCCCGCAGCTTCTCGCGTGCCGTTTCGGGAATCCAGTCGGTGGTCCACGCCGGCGTGAACACGGTGCGGACGCGTGCCCCCGGGATTCCCGCGCCGTCGAGCGCGGCGACGATGTCGTCCTCGATCACCTGCATCGCGGGGCAGCCGGAGTAGGTGGGCGTCACGACGACAGTGACGGCGTCGCCGGCGATCTCGACGTCGCGGACGATCCCGAGCTCCACCACGCTGAGCACCGGCACCTCCGGGTCCTTCACGCGGTCGAGCACGGCGTAGATGGCGGCCCGGCTCGGTGGTCTTCGCTCGTCGCCCGTCACCATTCCCTCACCCCTCACCCCTCACCACGCCTCACCCCTCACCCGCGCCCCTCACCCGCGCCCCTCACCACTGCGCGCCACGGTCTGTCCGGGGCAGCACCTGCATCTCCGCCAGCATGATTCCCAGGTGCTCGGTGTGCACGCCGTCGCGTCCGCCCCGCTGCATGTACACCTCGGCGGGCAGGCGCAGCGTCGCCCGGGCGATCACGTCCTCCACGTCGCGCCGCCAGGGGGCGCCCAGCGTGGACGAGTCCACCGCGAGGCCCTGCGCGGCCAGCTCCTGCTCGAGGGCGTCGGTGAGGAACAATTCGCCCGTGAACCGCCACAGCTCGTCGAGCGCGTCCTGCGCCCGGCCGTGGCTCTCGTCCGTGCCGTCGCCGAGGCGCACCAGCCACTCGGCGCTGTGGCGCACGTGGTAGCGCGACTCCTTCACGGCCTTGGCCGCGATGCCGGCGAGGTCCGCGTCCTTCGACGACGCGAGCGCGTCCCACTGGTGCAGGGCGTAGGTGGAAAAGAGAAACTGCCGGACGATGGTGAACCCGAAGTCGCCCTTCGGCAGTTCCACGATGAGCGCGTTGCGGTACTCGCGCGAGTCGCGCAGGAAGGCGAGCGCGTCGGCGTCGCGGCCCGCGTTCTCCACGGCCGCGGCGCGCCCGAGCAGGAGGTTGGCCTGGCCCACGAGGTCGAGCGCGATGTTGGCGAGGGCGATGTCCTCCTCGAGGATCGGCCCGTGCCCGCACCACTCGCTCAGCCGGTGGCCGAGGACGAGGCGGTCGTCGGCCAACCGCAGCAGGTACTCAAGCATGGACGGCAACCGCCCTTCGCCCACTCCAGACTCGCCGTTGTCGTTTACACACCTCGCACCCCGCTCGGCACCTTGTAGAACTGCGGGTGCCGGTACGGCTTGTCGTTACCCGGCTCGAAGAACGGCCCCATGTCCTCCGGCGTCGAGGCCGTGATCGCGCTCGATGGCACCACCCAGATGTTCACCGCTTCGCCCCGGCGCGTGTACACATCGCGGGCGTTCTGCAGGGCCATCTCCGCGTCCGGGGCGTGCAGGCTCCCGGCATGCTCGAAGGGCTTGCCGCCCTCGGGCTGCGTGAACACTTCCCACAGCCGATGGGCCGTCTCGCCCGGGGCGGCATTCTTCTCCGTTCCCCCAGATGTCATCCGTGGCGGCTTCTGTCGTTTCGGCGTCATCTGTGGCGTCGTTGCCCTATGCGACGGAGGCCGCACGCGCGTGCTTCGCCGCGTATGCCTCTGCGGCTGCACGCACCCACGCGCCATCGTCGTGCGCCTTGCGCCGCGCCGCGAGCCGCTCGCGGTTGCACGGCCCGTCGCCCTTCACCACGCGCCAGAACTCATCCCAGTCGATCTCGCCGAACTCCCAGTCCTTGGTCTCATCGTTGTACTTGAGGTCCGGATCCGGGATCGTCAGGTCGATCGCCTTCGCCTGCGCCACGGTCAGGTTCACGAACCGCTGCCGCAGCTCGTCGTTGGTCTTCTGCTTCACCTTCCACCGGAGCAGGTCGTCCGAGTTTGGCGAGTCCTTGTCGTGCGGGCCGAACATCATCAGGGAGGGCCACCACCAGCGGTCGAGCGCGTCCTGCGCCATCGCGTGCTGTTCCGGCGTGCCCTGCGACAGGATCGTCATGATCTCGAAGCCCTGCCGCTTGTGGAAGTTCTCTTCCTTGCAGATGCGCACCATGGCCCGCGCGTACGGGCCGTAGCTCGCCTTGGCCAGCATCGTCTGGTTCACGATCGCCGCGCCGTCCACCAGCCACCCGATCGCGCCGATGTCGGCCCACGTGAGCGTGGGGTAGTTGAAGATGCTCGAGTACTTCGCCGTCCCGGCGAGCAGCTGCTGGATGAGGTCGTTCCGGTCCACGCCGAGCGTTTCGGTGCCGCAGTAGATGTAGAGGCCGTGGCCCGCCTCGTCCTGCACCTTGGCGAGCAGTCCCATCTTGCGGCGCAGCGACGGCGCGCGCGTGATCCAGTTGCCCTCCGGCAGCATCCCCACCACCTCCGAATGCGCGTGCTGCGACATCATCCGGATGAGCTGCCGGCGATACTTCTCCGGCATCCAGTCCTTCGGCTCGATGGTCTCGCCGCGGGCGATCCGGGCCTCGAATTCGGCGCGTCGCCGGGGGTCCTCGCCGGCGCCAACTCCCTGGTCGCGGGGCGCCGACCCCCTCGGCTCGTGGATTTCGTAGGGCATACCTTAGAATATACCCCCTCACCCCTCACCCCTCACCGTTCCCGATGACGTCCCAGGACGAATACCCAACTGAAGGGTCGGTTGCCGCGTCGGTCGCCAACGGCGTGGGCGTCGTGGCGTTCGGCCACCCCAAGGGCAACTCGCTCCCCGGGGCCCTCCTCCGCAAGCTCGCCGCCGCCATCACCGAGGTCGGTGCCCGCACCGACGTGAAGGTCGTGTCGCTGCGCAGCGGCCGCGACGGCCCGTTCTGCGCCGGCGCCTCGTTCGACGAGCTGGCCGCCATCCGCAACGAGGCGGAGGGCAAGGAGTTCTTCCTCGGGTTCGCCCGGGTCACGCTGGCCATGATCCGCTGCCCGAAGCCCATCGTCACGCGCGTCCAGGGCAAGGTCGTGGGCGGGGGCGTGGGCCTCGTCGCCGCGTCGGACTACGTGCTGGCCACCGAGCACTCGCAACTCCGGCTGAGCGAGCTCGCCGTCGGCATCGGGCCCTTCGTGGTGGGGCCCGCCATCGAGCGGAAGATCGGCCCGGGCGCGTTCGGCGCGATGGCGCTCGACGCCGACTGGCGCTCACCGCAATGGGCCCTCGACATGGGGCTCTACGCGCAGGTGCACGACAGCCTCGCCGGCCTCGATTCGGCCTACGAGGGGTTCGTTGCCCACCTCGCGAAGGGGAACGCCGAGGCCGCGGCGCGCATCAAGCAGATCCTGTGGGAAGGCACCGAACACTGGGATCGGCTGCTCGACGAGCGCGCCGCGATGAGCGGACGGCTCGTGCTGTCCGAGCACACGCGCAGGGCCATCGAGGCGTTCAAGGGACGCTGATCATCGCCGCCCGGAACACCATCACGACTGAGCAACCGGCGTGACGACCTTCACCTCGGAGACGCGCGGCCTTCCCCGGGTCGTCATCATCGGCGGCGGGTTCGGCGGCCTGTGGGCGGCGCGCGCGTTCCGCGGCGAGCAGGTGCGCGTGACGGTCGTCGACCGCACCAACCATCACCTGTTCCAGCCGCTGTTGTACGAGGTCGCCCTCGCCGGCCTGGCGCCGAGCGACATCACGATCCCCATCCGGTGGGCGCTCAGGCGTGACCGGCACGCGGAAGTCGTGCTCGGCGAGGTAACGCGCATTGATGTGGCGTCGAAAGCCGTCCTGGTGGACGGCACGCTCCGCATTCCGTACGACTTCCTCATCGTGGCGGCCGGGTCGCGCCACGCGTACTTCGGTCACGACGCATGGGAAACCGACGCGCCGGGCCTCAAGTCCATCGAGGACGCGCTCGAGATCCGCCGCCGGTTCCTGCTCGCGTTCGAACGCGCCGAGCGGGCCGACAACGCGGCCGACCGCGAGGCGCTGAGCACGCTGGTGATCGTCGGGGGCGGACCCACCGGCGTCGAGCTCGCCGCGACGGCGAGCGAAATCGTGCGCAAGGCCCTGCCGCGCGACTTCCGCCGGGTGGACACGCGGAAGAGTCGCATCATCCTCGTCGAGGCGGGTCCGCGCCTGCTGCCGTCGTTTCCGGAAAAACTTGGCGCGCGGGCCAGGCGCGACCTGGAAGCCCTCGGCGTCGACGTACGGCTCGGCGTGCCGGTGTCAGCCGTGGACGCGCGGGGCGTGGCCGTGGGCGCCGAGCAGATCGAGGCGCGCACGGTGTTCTGGGCCGCCGGCAACGCGGCGTCGCCGCTGGCGCGTGACCTCGGCGTGCCGCTCGACCGCGTGGGTCGCGTGATCGTCAACGACGACCTGTCGGTGCCCGGCCACCCCGGGGTGTTCGTCGTGGGCGACCTCGCGCTCACGAAGCGCCCGGATGGAACGCCGCTGCCCGGCGTGGCGCAGGTGGCGATGCAGGGCGGCCGGCACGCGGCGCGCAACGTCATGCGCCTCATCCGGCACGGGCCCACCAGGCCGTTCCGCTACCGCAACCTCGGTGACATGGCCACGATCGGCCGGAACCGCGCGGTTGGCGTGTTCCCCTGGGGTACGGCGCAGGGCCTGCCGGCGTGGATCCTGTGGCTGTTCGTCCACATCGCCCAGCTCATCGGGTTCCGGAACCGGGCGATCGTCCTCATCCAGTGGGCGTACGCCTACTTCACGTTCCAGCGCGGCGTGCGGCTCATCACGGCATCTGATCGGGCGCAGCGCGAGACGCAGGCGCCGCGGCGTTAACGCAGGTGTGGACTTGAGTTCCACCAGGGTCATGACCGTTTGAAGTGACCCGGACCGGGAATCGCTGCCCACGTGGGCAGCGAAGCGGTCCGCCGTGAACGCCTCAGGACGTCGCCGGCTTCGGGTTCCGCGCCGGCACCGCGTGCTCGATGCCCACGCCGAGCGAGATGGTCGCCAGCACGATGATCGCGGCCGTGTAAAACGGCACGCCGTGGCCGAGGTGGTCGTACGCGAAGCCGGCGTAGATCGGGCCGATCACGCGGCCCGCACCGCCGAACGTCTGCTGCACGCCCATGTACAGCCCGCGCTCGTGCTGCGGCACCACGCGCGAGAGCAGCCCCGTCACGCAGGGGAACGTGAAGGCCGTGCCGAGGGGCACCAGCGCCACGGCCACCGCCAGCGTCGGGATGTTCGGCGCAATCGCCATTCCCGCGAGCCCGAGCGAGA
>JAYEKC010000621.1:0-7808 GCA_034716715.1 Gemmatimonadota bacterium
CGGTTCCGGCCCGATCGTCATCGGGCAGGCGGCCGAGTTCGACTACTCGGGCACGCAGGCCACGAAGGCGCTGCGCGAGGAGGGGTTCGAGGTCATCCTGGTGAACTCGAACCCGGCGACGATCATGACGGACCCGGAGATCGCCGACCGGACGTACATCGAGCCCGTGACGGCGGCGTTCGTGGAGCGGATCATCGAGCGCGAGAAGCCCGACGCCCTGCTCGCGACGATGGGTGGCCAGACCGCGCTGAACGTGGCGATGGAGCTCTACAACGGCGGCGTGCTGAAGAAGCACGGCGTGGAGCTGATCGGCGCGAACGCGCGCGCGATTGCCGTGGCCGAGGATCGGAAGCTGTTCGGCGAGGCGATGACCAAGATCGGCCTCAAGTGCCCCGACGGCCGCATCGCCACCACGTGGGACGAAGCGCTGGAGATCGCCGAGTTCACCGGGTTCCCGGCGATCATCCGCCCCGCGTTCACGCTCGGCGGGTCCGGTGGCGGCGTGGCGTACAACATCGAGGAGTACGAGGCCGTGGTGCGGCGCGGCCTGGCCGAGTCGCCCATCTCGCAGGTGCTCATTGAGCGGTCGCTGCTGGGGTGGAAGGAGTTCGAGCTCGAGGTGATGCGCGACTGCGAGGATAACGTCGTCATCGTCTGCTCGATCGAGAACTTCGACCCGATGGGCGTACACACCGGCGACTCGATCACGGTGGCGCCCGCGATGACGCTGACGGACCGCGAGTACCAGGTGATGCGCGACGCGGCGATCGACGTGATCCGCGAGATCGGCGTGGACGCCGGCGGGTGCAACATCCAGTTCGCGATCAACCCGAAGGACGGGGACATGGTCGTGATCGAGATGAACCCGCGCGTTTCGCGGTCGTCGGCGCTGGCGTCGAAGGCCACGGGGTTTCCGATCGCGCGGATCAGCGCCAAGCTCGCCGTGGGCTACCGCCTCGACGAGATCCCGAACGACATCACGAAGACGACGCCGGCCAGCTTCGAACCCGTGCTCGACTACGTCGTCGTGAAGTGCCCCCGGTTCGCATTCGAGAAGTTCCCGGGCGCCAATCCCGTGCTGACCACGCAGATGAAGTCCGTCGGCGAGTCGATGGCGATTGGGCGGACGTTCAAGGAGGCGCTGCAGAAGGGCCTCCGCGCCCTCGAGGCGGGGCGCATCGGCTGGGAGGTGGCCGACCGGCCGGCCGACGACCGCGTGGCCGACGATTCGGCCGAGGCGGTGTGGGCCGCGCTCGCCACGCCCACGCCGGAGCGGATCTTCCAGCTCAAGCGCGCGATGCGCCTCGGCAAGACCGACGAGGAGCTCTACGCGCGGACGGCGATCGACCCGTGGTTCCTCGCGCAGTTGCGCGAGCTGGTGGACGCCGAGGCCGCGTACCGGGCGCTCCCGCAGGTGGACGCCGGCTCCCTCCGGACCATGAAGCGGCTCGGGTTCGGCGACGCCCAGCTCGGGCGGATCCGCGGCGAGCCCGAAAAGGCCGTCCGCGAGCGGCGCTGGGCGATGGGCATCCGGCCCGTGTACAAGATGGTGGACACGTGCGCGGGAGAGTTTCCGTCGAACACGCCGTACCTCTACTCGACGTACGACGAGGAGTCCGAGGCGCCGCGCACGGGCCGCAAGTCGGTGGTCATCCTCGGCAGCGGCCCCAACCGGATCGGCCAGGGCGTGGAGTTCGACTACTGCTGCGTGCGCGCGGCGATGGCCCTGCGCGACGCGGGGTATGAGACGATCATGGTCAACTCGAACCCCGAGACCGTCTCGACCGACTACGACACCAGCGACAAGCTGTACTTCGAGCCGCTCACGCTCGAGCACGTCCTCGAGATCGTCGAGCGCGAGCAGCCCGAGGGCGTGATCGTGCAGCTTGGCGGGCAGACGCCGCTCAAGCTCACCCGGCCCCTCGAGGACGCCGGCGTCCGCATCCTCGGCACGAGCCCCGACTCCATCGACATCGCCGAGGACCGGCGCCGGTTCGAGAAGATCGCCCGCGAGCTCGGCGTGGCGCAGCCGCCCAACGGCACGGCGACGGGCGTGGACGAGGCCGTGGCGGTCGCCGCCCGGGTGGGGTACCCCGTGCTCGTGCGGCCGAGCTACGTGCTCGGCGGCCGGGCGATGGAGATCGTCTACGACGAGGCGTTGCTGCGCGAGTACTTCACGCGCGCGGTGCAGGTCTCGGAGGACCGGCCTGTCCTGATCGACTCGTTCCTCGAGGACGCGTACGAGGCCGACGTGGACGCGATCAGCGACGGGACGCGCGTCGTCATCGGCGGCGTGATGCAGCACATCGAGCAGGCCGGCATCCATTCCGGCGACTCCGCGTGCGTGCTGCCCCCGTACCTGATCCGCGACGAGGACCTGCGCGTGATGCGCGAGCACACGCTCGCGTTCGCGAAGGCGCTCAGGGTGGTGGGCCTCATCAACGTGCAGTACGCCGTCAAGGACGGCGTGGTGTACGTGATCGAGGTCAACCCGCGCGCGAGCCGCACGGTGCCCTTCGTGTCGAAGACCATCGGCGTGCCGCTCGCGTCGCTGGCGGCGCGGGCGATGATGGGGGAATCGCTCGACGCGATGGGGTTCACCGAGGAGATCGTCGCGCCGTACGTGGCCGTGAAGGAGGCGGTGTTCCCGTTCACGAAGTTCCGCGAGTTCGATCCCGTCCTGGGCCCCGAGATGCGCTCCACCGGCGAGGTGATGGGCGTGGACCGGGAGTTCGGCCCGGCGTTCGCGAAGGCCCAGGTGGCGGCGGGCAACGGCCTGCCAATGGCCGGCACCGTGTTCGTCACGGTCAACGACCGCGACAAGCCGAGCGTGCTGCCGCTCGCAAGGCGGTTCCACGCGATGGGGTTCAAGCTGGTCGCCACGGAGGGCACGTCGCGGTACCTTCGGGAGCGGGGCGTGCCCAGCGACGTCATCTTCAAGGTGAGCGTGGCCCGCCCGAACGCCGTGGACCTCATCAAGAACGACGCCGTCCAGCTCCTCATCAACACGCCCCTCGGCATGCGCGCCCTTCGCGACGACGACACCCTGCGCCAGACGGCCATCGCCCGCCGCGTGCCCTACACGACGACGCTGTCGGCCGCGGCCGCCGCGTGCGACGCCATCGAGAGCCTGCACCACCATCCGGCCGGCGTGAAGTCCATCCAGGAATGGCAGCAGGAGATCGTGTGACCCGGCCGAAGGGGCACGGCACGCCCGCGGGCAAGCCCGGCGAGAAGCCCGCCGCCTTCGTCCACGAGAGCGCCTACGTGGACGACGGCGCGACGATCGGCGAAGGCACGAAGGTCTGGCACTTCTGCCATGTGATGCCCGGCGCCGTCATCGGCCGCGATTGCGTGCTCGGCCAGAACGTGGTCGTCATGAACGGCGCGCGGATCGGGAACAACGTGAAGATCCAGAACAACGTGTCGGTGTACGAGGGGGTCGAGCTCGAGGACGACGTGTTCTGCGGCCCGTCGATGGTGTTCACGAACGTCGTGAACCCGCGCAGCGCCGTGTCGCGGAAGCACGAGTACCGGAAGACGCTGGTGGGGCGGGGGGCGACCATCGGCGCCAACGCCACGATCGTGTGCGGCGTCACGCTCGGCGCCTACGCCTTCGTCGGGGCCGGCGCGGTGGTGACGCGCGACGTGCCGGCCTACGCGCTGATGACCGGCGTGCCGGCGCGGCGGACGGGCTGGATGTGCGAGTGCGGCGTGAAGCTCGAGGAGGAGATTCTCGAGATCCGCTGCCCGGCCTGCGACAAGACGTACGCAAGCAAGGGGCAGGTGCTGGTGCGCACCGAGGGCGGCCCGTGAGCGGCCCCGTCCGCCTGGCGTTCGTGGGGTGCGGGCGCATCGCCGGCACGCATTTCGACGCCCTCGCCCGCGTGGACGGCATGGCCGTCACCGCGGTGTGCGACGAGCGCGAGGACCGCGCGCGGGCGGCCGGCGAGCGCCTCGGCGTCCCGTGGTTCACCGACTACGCGCGGATGCTGCGCGAGGCGCCGTGCGACGCGGTGACGATTGCGACGCCAAGCGGGCTGCACCCGGCGCACGGCGTCGCGGCCGCGCAGGCCGGCAAGCATGTGATCTGCGAGAAGCCGATGGCCACGTCCCTCAAGGGCGCCGACGACCTCGTGCGCGCGTGCGACAACGCCCGCGTGCAGCTTTTCGTCGTGAAGCAGAACCGGCTGAACCCCGCCGTCCAGCTGCTCCGCCGGGCCGTGGACAAGGGACGCTTCGGCCGGATCTACGTGGCGAACACGACGGTCTGGTGGACGCGGCCGCAGGAATACTACGACCAGGCGCCGTGGCGGGGGACCTGGGAGTTCGACGGTGGCGCGATCCTCAACCAGGCGTCCCACTACGTGGACCTGATCCAGTGGCTGGTGGGGCCGGTGGACACCGTGATGGCGAAGACCGCCACGCTGGCGCGCCGCATCGAGGCCGAGGACACGGGCATCGCCGTGCTGAAATTCCGGAGCGGCGCCCTTGGCTCGATCCAGGTCACGATGCTGACGTACCCCAAGAACCTCGAGGGGTCGATCACGATCCTCGGCGAGAAGGGAACGGCGAAGATCGGCGGCACGGCGGTGAACAAGGTGGAACACTGGAAGTTCGCCGACTACGACGACGACGACAAGCTTGTCGAGCGGGCGGCAACCGCCCCGCCGAATGTGTACGGGTTCGGCCACGAGGGGTACTACCGGAACGTGCTCGCCGCCCTCCGGGGGGAGGGACGCCCCGACACGGATGGGCGGGGCGGGCGGAAGTCGCTCGAACTGGTGCTCGCCATTTACGAGTCCGCGCGGACGGGCCGCGAGGTGGCGCTCCCCCTCAAGTAGGGGCGGTGCCGCCCCCGGCCGGGCGGGCCGGCGCGCTGCCCGCGCGGGGCGCTGCCAGGCGCGGCCGTTTCGTTGACTTCCCAGGGGCGAGCCGCGAATTTCCGTAGTTTCCCACAACTATATAAGGCGCCACGCGCCCTGACCATGCCCGTTCCGCTCCTCGACCTGCGCGCCCAGCACGGCAACATCCGCGACGACGTCGTCCGCGAGATGATGCGCGTGGTGGACGATCAGGCCTTCATCCTCGGCAAGCCCGTCGCCGACCTTGAGGCCGACGTCGCGGCCCTCTCGCATACGAAGTACGCGATCGGTTGCGCCAGCGGCACCGACGCCCTCCTCCTCGCGCTGAAGGCGCTCGATGCCGGCCCCGGCGCCGAGGTGATCACGACGCCGTTCACGTTCTTTGCGACGGCCGGGACGATCCACAACGCCGGCGCGCGCGCCGTGTTCGTGGACATCGACCCGCTGACGTACAACATCCGCCCCGACCTCGCGGCCGCGGCCGTCACCGCCAGAACGAAGGCCATCATTCCCGTGGACCTCTTCGGCCAGATGGCGCCGATCGAGGAAATCCAGCGGCTGGCCCCGCGGACGCCGGTCATCGAGGACGCGGCCCAGTCCATCGGCGCGCGCCGGTCCATCGACGGCCAGTGGCGCATGGCCGGCGAGTGCGCGACGATCGGCACGTTCTCGTTCTTCCCGTCCAAGAACCTCGGCGGCTACGGCGACGGCGGGATGATGGTCACGCAGGACCAGGCCCTGTACGACCGCCTGATGCGACTTCGCACGCACGGCAGCGTCAAGACGTACTTCCACGAGGAAGTGGGCTTCAACTCGCGCCTCGACGCGCTGCAGGCGGCCGTGCTCCACGCCAAGCTCCCGCACCTGGCCGCGTGGTCGGCCAAGCGGCGGGAGAACGCCGCGTACTACACGGCCGCCTTCGCCGACGTGGCGGACGTGGTGACGCCCACGGTGGACCCGGCGAACGAGTCCATCTTCAACCAGTACACCATCCGGGTGCCGCGGCGCGACGCGCTCAAGGAGCACCTCGCAGCGAAGGGGATCGGCCACTCGGTGTACTACCCGCTGCCGCTGCACCAGCAGGAGTGCTTCGCGTACCTCGGCTACAAGGCGGGCGCGTTCCCGGAGTCAGAGCGCGCGTCGGCCGAGGTGCTGTCGCTGCCGATCTATCCTGAACTCACGCGTGCGCAGCTCGACGAGGTCGTGTCGGCGGTGCGCGGGTTCTTCGGCCGCTAGCCGCCCGTGGCGCGCGCGCTCGTGAAGGACCGCCTGCTGGCGAAGATCCACGACCGGACGGCCACCACCGCGGTGATCGGGCTGGGCTACGTGGGGCTTCCGCTGGCGATGGAACTTGCCGAGGCGGGCTTTCACGTGATCGGCTACGACGTGAGCGAGGCGGTGGTGCGCGGCCTGATGCGGGGCGAGTCGCATGTGCAGGACGTTCCCGCGAAGCGGGTGGCGAAGTACGTCAAGGCGGGCCGCTTCGAGGCCACGACGGTCGAGGCGAGGCTGGCCGACGCCGACACGGTGTCGATCGCGGTGCCCACGCCGCTCGCCAAGACGCGCGACCCGGACATGTCGTACGTCATCGCCGCGGCGGAGGCCGTGGCCCGCCACGCGCGCGCCGGGATGCTCGTGGTGCTCGAGAGCACGACGTACCCCGGCACCACCCGCGACGTCCTCCAGCCGCGGCTCGAGGCGCGGGGCCTCACGCTCGGCACGGACGTGTTCCTCGCGTTCTCGCCGGAGCGCGTGGACCCCGGCAACCCGACGTGGAACACCAAGAACACCCCCAAGGTGCTCGGCGGCGTGACGCCGGCCTGCACCGAGGTCGCCACGGCGCTCTACGAGTCGTGCATCGAGCGCGTCGTGCCCGTGTCGTCGCCGGAGGCGGCCGAGCTCGTGAAGCTGCTCGAGAACACGTTCCGGTCGGTGAACATCGGGCTCGTGAACGAGATGGCGATCATCTGCGACCGGCTCGGCGTGGACGTGTGGGAAGTGATCGAGGCCGCGTCCACCAAGCCGTTCGGGTTCATGCGGTTCGCGCCGGGGCCCGGCATCGGCGGGCACTGCATCCCGCTGGACCCGCACTACCTGGCGTGGAAGATGCGGACGCTGAACTACAAGACGCGCTTCATCGACCTCGCGAGCGAGGTGAACAGCGCGATGCCCGACGTCGTGGTGCGCAAGGTGGCCGACGCGCTCAACGACGAACGCAAGGCGCTGCGGGGCAGCCGGGTGCTCGTGCTCGGCGTGGCCTACAAGCGCGACATCGACGACATCCGGGAGAGCCCGGCGCTGGACGTGATCCGGTTGCTCGAGGAGCGGGGGGCCGAGGTGTCGTACCACGACCCGCACGTCGCGTCGTTCCGCGAGGATGGGCACGAGCGCGCGAGCATTCCCCTCACCGACGGCCTGCTGGGCCGGGTGGACGCCGTGGTCGTGGTGACGGACCATTCGACGATCGACTGGGCGCGAGTGGCCGCCAAGGCGTCGCTGGTGATCGACACGCGCAACGTCCTCGCCCGTTCGGGCCCGACCCACGCCCGGGTGGTGGCGCTCACGCCCCGGGCCCCCGCGGCGCCGCGCGCCGCCGGTCCGCGCAAGGCGCGCGCGCGTCGCAGGTCATGATCGTGCCGCGTCTCGCCCTTCACCATCCCTCGCCCCTCACCCGCGTCCCTCACGCTCCATGAGAATCACCGTCATTGGAACCGGCTACGTGGGCCTCGTTGCGGGCGCCTGTTTCGCGGAGACCGGCAGCGCCGTCACCTGCGCCGACGTGGACGCGCGGAAGATCGAGGGCCTGAAGCAAAACGTCCTGCCGATCTACGAGCCCGGCCTCGACGCGCTGGTGGAACGCAACCAGGCGCAGGGCCGGCTGTCGTTCACGACGGACGTGGCGCAGGCGGTGCGGGACGCCGACGTGGTCTTCATCGCGGTCGG
>JAYEKC010000622.1:0-1523 GCA_034716715.1 Gemmatimonadota bacterium
GGCGATAGTATCGGGCACGGGAGCGAGGGACTGGATCTTGTTGTAGTCGATCACCGCGACGAGGCCGGCGAGGCGGTGGTGCGCGGCGAACAGCACGGCTTCCCACACCGACCCTTCGTCGCACTCGCCGTCGCTCATCACGCAGAACACGCGGTGGGTGCGCGCATCGAGCTTCGCCGCCAATGCCATTCCGGCGGCCACGGAGAGGCCATGCCCCAGCGAGCCCGTGGAAAGTTCCACACCGGGGATTCCCTTGTGCGACACGTGGCCACTCAGGCGCGAGCCGTCCTGGTAGTGCGTGTCGAGCCATTCACGGGGAATGAACCCGCGCTCTGCGAGGGTGGCGTAGATGCCCGCGCCCGCGTGGCCCTTGCTCAGTACCACCCGGTCGCGGTCCGGGTGCGAGGGCGTCGCCGGGTCGAGGTTGAGCACGCCTCCGTACATGGCCGCGATAATGTCCGCCATCGAGAACACCGCGCCGACGTGCGAGCTGCCACCCCGGCTCGTCATCCGCAGGGCGTGCATTCTGATTGCCTTGGCAAGGGCCCGCAGGGCGGCGGGGTCCCGGGTCGGAGCGCCGAGCGCCATCGCCTACCGGGTGTAGAACTCGCGGATCACAGCCGCAACCCAGGCCACGTCGTCCTCGGTGACCATCATGTTGAGTGGCAGCATGAGGCAGCGCGTGAAGAATCGCTCCGTGACCGGCAACGACACCTTGTACCCCAGTCCCGGGAACTGGTGCACCGCCTTCCCGCCCCACTGGATGAGCGTCCCGACGCCGCGCGACTTGAGGAAGTCCTTGAGCTCGTCGCGGCGATCCGCCTCGATCTCGAAGTTCTGGAACACGTCGAAATGGCGCGGATCGGAATCCGGGGCCGGCGGAAGTACGACTTCTGCCACATCGCCCAGCGTACGATGATACGCGGCGGCCAGCGAGCGCCGGTGGGCGATGATCGTATCGTAGTCCCTGAACTGCAGGTGCAGGACTGCGGCCTGGAGGTTGTCCAGCCGCGAGTTGAGCCCCCACATCACGACGTCGCCGTCCGCGTTGCGACCGTGGTCACGCAGCAGCTGGACCTTCTCGGCGACTTCGTCATCGTTGGTCACGACCATCCCGCCGTCGCCCAGGCAGCCCAGGATCTTCGCCGGATAGAAGCTGAACGCGCCCGCGACGCCGAACGTCCCTGCAAAACGGTTCTTGAACTTCGAGCCCAGGGCCTGGGCTGAATCCTCGATGATACGCAGGCCGTGCTTGTCGGCCACGGCGTGGATGGCGTCCATGTCGCAGGTGCGGCCGTTGAGCTGGACCGGCATGATGAACTTCGTGCGCTTGGTGATCGCCATTTCGATGGCCTTCGGGTCGATCAGCCGGTCGGGGCCGATGTCCACCGGAACGGGCACCCCGCCAGCGTAGTGAACTGCAGCCGGCCCCGCGACCATCTCGTGCGCCGGGAAGATCACCTCGTCGCCCGGCTGGATGCCTGCCGCGCGGAAGGCATACAGGAGGCCATCGGTTGCATTGC
>JAYEKC010000623.1:0-7737 GCA_034716715.1 Gemmatimonadota bacterium
CCGGAAGCCGGTGCGCAAGGCCGGCAAGAAGGCGGCACCGCGCAGGCCCAAGGCGACTTCCCGCAAGAAGGCACGACCCAAGAAGTAGGCCGCGCCGACACCGCCCGGGTCGGCCGATGGCGCCCGAAGCGCCTGTCACCCTGCTCCGCGCCCACGCGCGGCACGCGCCATGGAACGCGCGCGGCTTGGCCGCGCACGTCACGGCCCTCGTTGACGCGGCGGGCATCCGCCCCACAAACGCCTCGGCACGCGCGATTCCAAGTGCACGTGCAATCCGGTTTTATGTCGCCAACGGCCTCCTGGACCACCCCGAGGGCCGGGGGACCGCCGCCACGTACCACTACCGGCACCTGCTCCAGTTGCTCGCCATCAAGATTCGCCAGCGCGAAGGCCAGACACTCGACGGGATTCGCGTAGAGTTCCGGAACCTCACGGGCGATGCGCTCGAGCGGCGCGTTGCCGCGTCGCTTGGCCCGGCCCTCACCGGCGGAACGGACCAGGGCGCCCTGGCCGGTACGGACGAGCCGGTGGGTTGGCAGCGGGTTGTCGTCACCGACGGCATCGAACTGCACGTTCGCGCCGACACTCCGGCCGCCAATGCCGAAACGCTCGTCGCCATGCGCGAGGCCGTCCGGGCCGCGCTCGGCCGCGAGGACGTGAGGTAGCCGCCCGTGACAGCGGTCGGCTCCCGGTCGGTGGTCGTTACAGGTGTCGCACGGCGGGGCCAGCTCGGCGAGGCCGTCGCCGCGGCGTTCGTGCGGGACCGTGCGACCGTATCGATCGTCGCGCGCAGGCTCGCCGACGCGGAAGCGCGGGCCGCCGAGCTGCGCCGGCTTGGCGGTCCTGTACATGCGTTTGCGTGTGATCTCGCCGACCCCGGCGCAGCCACGACCTTGGCGCGCGATATCCTCGCCGCGACGGGTCGAGTGGATGTCCTGGTCAACCTGGCCGGCGGATTTGCATTCACGGGGCCGGTGGCCGACAGCGACCCCGGGGACTACGCCACGCAGTACGCGATCAATGTGGCGACCGCCTATGCGGCTACGCGGGCATTCCTCCCCGCCTTGCGCGCTGTGTCGGGCGCGGTCGTTTTCGCGGCAAGTGCCTCGGCGGTCCCGGGAGCCCGCGTCCGCGGGGTGTCGGCGTACGTCATGGCGAAGTCGGCTGTCGTGTCGTTGATGCGCGCCGTCGCCCAGGAGGAGCGCCCCCACGGCGTGCGGGCAAACGCCATCGCACCTGGCACGATTCGGACGGCGTCCAACGTGGCCGCGATGCCGCATGACACGCGTTTCATCGATCGCGAGGCGGTCGCGGCGGCAATCCTCTTCCTCGCGTCTCCGGCCGCCGCTGCCGTCACTGGCGAGGTCGTGGAGCTCTCCTCGTGACCGCGCCGCGACGCGGTGCCCGGGGTGGGTCTCGCGTCGTCCTGCTCGATCGGTCGTTCGAGCGTCTCCCGGTGTTCCGCCTCAGTGATTCCGCTGACGAGGCCTCGATCGACTTCGCTCCGGAGGGCGGCGGGCGCTGGCGTGTTCTCCCCGCGCCGGGCGAACGCCTGCCGGGCACGTTCGACCAGGATGTGTACGTGGAACTCTTTCGCCGGTACCAGGAAGCCGGGCGCCCGCCCGACGGCGTCCTGGCGTTCACCCTCCACGCCTTCCTCCGCTCGATGGGGCGCCGCGTGGACGGGCGCACGTACGAACAACTCCGGTCCGCCCTGACGCGCCTGCACCGCACGCGACTCGAGTCTGATCACGCCTACCAGATCGACGGAACGGTTTTCACAGGCAGCTTCTCGGTGCTTACTGCCGTTCACATCGAGCGGCGACGCTCGGCAGAGCGCGACCAGCTTGGCCTCTTTCCCACCATGACCAACAATGAGCCCGGTGACGCGCGGGTCACGCTCGCCGCTTCGCTCCGCGCCAACGTGGCCGCGGGAACCATGGTGACGCTGTCCGCCACCCGGTACTTCGCCCTTTCGTCTCCCGTTGCGCGCCGCATTTACCGGCTGCTCGAGTTGCATCGCACCGAATTGGGCGGAACATGGCATGTCTCCCTGGAACGGCTGGCGGAGCAACTCCCCCTCATACAGCGATTCCCCTCCCACTTGCAGCGGGTCCTCCAGCCCGCCCACGAGATGCTCCTCACCGCCGGTGTGCTGCGGAACGCCTCGTTCGTGCGCGAAGGACGTGCGTGGGCGGTGACCTACGCCTTGGGCGCACAGCTCCCGTAGGCGCGCAACGCGTTGACCGGCAGTGACTTGCGCACGGCCACCCGGGAATCACTGAACCCCGCAGGGACGGAACGAGCGCTTTGCGTCAGGCGTATTGAAGACATATTCTCCTCTTGGCTCCTCGGAGCATGACTTTTCGACATAAGGATTTGCCAGTGAAACTCCCCGGGTCGCGCGTCGCGTTCGTTGCCCTTGCGGTTGCCATACCCTTGGCCGTCGGCGGGTTCGTCCTTCAGGAACGGCAGGCCCAGAACGGCGTGCGCCTGTTCCAGCAAGTGATTGCCATCGTGAACGACCGGTACGTCGATTCGATGGCAGTGGGCAGTCTGTATGAGAAAGCGGCCAAGGGGCTCGTCGCCGAGCTCAAGGATCCCTACGCCGAACTCTATTCCCCGAAGGACCTGGAGATGTTCAACCAGAACACCGGCGGGTTCTACGCCGGCGTGGGGATGACGATCGAGAGCCAGGATGGGCTGATCACGGTCGCAAAGGTCTTTCCACACACGCCCTCCGAACGGGCTGGCATCCGCGTCGGGGACAAGATCGTGGGCGTCGACACGATGAGTGTCCGGAATTGGAAGACGGACCAGGTCTCCGCGGTACTCAAGGGCCCTCCGGGCACTCAGGTCACCGCGAAGTTCCTCCGCCCCGGCGTCGCCGAACCGTTCGACGTGAAGTTCACGCGTGAAGTCATCCGCATCCCGGCGGTGCCGTTTGCGATCATGCTCGATGGCAAAATCGGCTACATCCCGCTCCAGGGGTTCAGCGAGACGGCATCATCCGAGGTCCGCGATGCACTTTCCCGGCTGGTCCGTGAGGGCGCCCGTGGCATCGTGCTCGACCTCCGAGGAAACCCCGGCGGGTTTCTGGAACAGGCCGACACCCTGTCGAACATGTTCCTCGCCAAGGGCGTCGAGATCGTCAGTGTCCGTTCCCGCGACGAGCCGACCATCACGCACGTGACGACGCAGGCGCCTGCCGCCCCTACCGTTCCCCTGGTTGTGCTCATCAGCGGCCGGACGGCATCGGCATCCGAGATCGTCGCCGGTGCCCTGCAGGACCACGACCGGGCCTTGATCGTGGGCACCACGTCGTTCGGCAAGGGCCTGGTCCAGTCGATGTACCGGCTCGACGGCGGGTACGCGATCAAGCTCACCACCGCGAAGTGGTATACGCCGAGCGGCCGCTCGATCCAGCGGGAGCGGAAGCTCACGGACGATGGGCAGCTCGTGGAGGTGCATCCTGATTCGCTCGAGACGGATTCGTCGCGTGCCGCCCGGCCGAAGTTCAAGTCCGATGGTGGCCGCATCGTGTACGGCGGCGGGGCGATTACGCCGGATGTCGTGGTGCCCTTTGACACCATCAGCACGGTGGACCAGCGGCTCGACCGGGCCCTCGCAGCCAAGCCCCAGGAGACGTACCTGGCGCTGTACGACTACGCGTTCGACCAGAGCAAGAAGGTTCGCCCCGACTTCTCGGTGACGCCCGCCATGCGCGAGGGCTTTTACGAGCAGCTCGCCAAGCGCGGCGTGACGGTGGACCGCAGGGAGTTCGACGCCGCGCAGGGATACGTCGACCGCCTCCTGGACGGCCGCATCTCGACCCTTGCGTTCGGCGACTCCACCGCCAAGCGGCGGGATGTCGCAAACGATCCGCAGTTGCGCCGCGCCCTCGAGTTCCTGCGCAGGGGTTCGAGCACCAGGGAGCTCCTGGCCATGGCCGCCGCGTCGGCGACCCCGTCTCGGCCGGAGCCCCGTTGATGCGACGGGCCCTTCCACGCCTCGCGGCGCTCGCCGCGGGGCTCGCCGCGGCGTCGCCGCCCGCCGCGGCGCAGGTCAACGTCCCTCGCCCCGCGCAGGCAGGCGAAACGCATCTCGCCAACCTGCGGCAGCTCACCGACGAAGGCACGCAGGCCGAGGCGTACTTCAGCCGGGACGGCCGCTGGATCACGTTCCAGTCAACCCGCGGCGACCACCCCTGCGACCTGCAGTACGTGATGCGCGCCGACGGAACCCAGATGCACCGGGTGTCGCCCGCTGGTGGCAAGACCACTTGCGGCTGGTTCCTTCCCGACGGCAAGCGATTGTTCTTCGGATCCACGCACGCCGCGGGCGACGCATGCCCGCCCCGCCCCGATCCGTCGAAGGGCTACGTCTGGGGACTCGATCCGTTCGACATCTACACCGCGAACGCCGACGGCTCGGACCTGCGGCGCCTGACGAATTACGGCGTGTACACCGCCGAGGGAGTCCTGTCACCGGACGGCAAGCGGATCGTTTTCACGTCGTTGAAGGACGGTGACCTCGAGATCTACACGATGAACGTGGACGGGACCGACGTTCGCCGCCTCACGCACACGCCGGGGTATGATGGCGGGCCGTGGTGGTCACCCGACGGCAAGCAGATCGTGTACCGCGCGTACCACCCGACCGACCCGGCGGAACTCAAGGACTATCAGGACTTGCTCGCGCAACGCATTGTCCGCCCCAGCAAGATGGAGCTTTGGGTGATGAACGCAGATGGGTCGGGCCAGCGCCAGATCACGCACCTCGGTGGCGCCAACTTCGGCCCCTCGTGGACGCCCGACGGCAGGCGCATCATCTTCTCGTCGAACTACAAGAATCCTCACGGGGCCAACTTCGACCTGTACATCGTGGGGCTGGACGGATCCGGGCTCACCCAGATTACCACCGACGAGGGCTTTGACGGATTCCCCATGTTCAGCCCCGACGGCAAGAAGATTGTCTGGGGGTCGGGCCGGTTCGCCAAGGGTGCGCGAGACGTCAACATCTTCATAGCCGACTGGCGACCGTAGCGGCCGCGAACCTCCCCCCACTCACCCTAAGGTGTCGTCATGACGCCCTACTTGATTTCCCTCGGCGTCGCCGTCGTCATCGCCCTGTTCGTCGGCACGGCGTCATTCAAGATCGTCGGCCAGGCCGAGGTCATGGTGATCGAGCGCCTTGGCCGCTTCCACCGCCTGGCCCGTTCCGGATTCAACATCCTGATCCCGTTCATCGAGCGGCCCAAGGCGCTCGATGTGCGCTACCTCGAATCGGACGTCAGCGGCAATCGTCGCATTGCCGCAACCACGACGACGCGCATCGACCTCCGCGAGCAGGTCCTCAACTTCCCCAGCCAGCCGGTCATCACGAAGGACAACGTGACGATCGACATCGACGCGGTCCTGTACTACCGCGTCGCCGACCCGCAGAAAGCCACCTACGCCGTCCAGAACCTCCCGTACGCCCTGGAAACGCTCACCCGCACCACACTTCGCAACATCGTGGGCGAAATGGAGCTCGACGCGACCCTCGTCAGCCGCGACATGATCAACAAGCGGATGCGCGAAGTGATCGAGGAGGCGTCCATCGGCTGGGGCGTCGACGTGACACGCGTTGAACTGCAGGCCATCGAACCGCCGCGCGACATCCAGCAGTCCATGGAACTGCAGATGCGCGCCGAACGCGAGCGCCGGGCCGCCGTCACGAACGCCGAGGCCACAAAGCGGGCCGCGATTCTCGAGGCCGAAGGCCAGCGTGAGGCCCAGATTCGAAAGGCCGAAGGTGAGAAGGAGGCGGCGATCCTGCGTGCACAGGGTGCCGCCGAGGCGCGCCTGGCAATGGCCAACGCCGAGTCCGAGGCCATCAAGCAAATCACGGCTTCGCTCCCGCCCGGCGAGGCGGCGATGTACCTCCTTGGCCTCAAGTACATCGAGGCCCTGCCCTCCCTGACACAGGGCAAGGGCAACACCGTGTTCCTCCCCGTCGAGGCGGCAGGCATCATGGGGGCCGTCGGCGCGCTCAAGGAGGTCCTGAAGTCGGGCGGTACGCCGGAGGCGGGGCCCACCAAGCCCGCCGGCGCTCTTCCCCTGCCGCCGCGAGGGTAGCGTGGCAGCGCGTGACGTGATCTCGCGCGAGCGCGCCGAACGCATCGCCAAGGCCCATGCGTGCGAGCACTGCGGCGAATACTCGTACAAGAAACTGTCCGTCAAGCCACCGAGTGCGTCACAGCGCCGCGAACTCAACGAAGCCTGGCACGCCATCAAGACCTGTGGTGTTTGCGGCCTCGAGCAGGAGATGGGGATCGCCGCCGACGGCGAGATCATCTACGTGAGCTGAGGTTCGCGTGGCCCCGACGCCGTTGGGCCCGACACCTGCGGTGGGCCGGGGCGATCCGCCTCCCGCCGCCTTTATGGCTCGCGATGAGGACGTTCCGGCGCGCTGGCGCATGCTCGCCCTCCTCGCCGTGGCCGAATTGCTCGGCATGTCGCTCTGGTTCGCGGGCAGTGCCGCGGCACCGGCACTCCGGCAGCAGTGGGCGCTGACCGACGGCCAGGTCGCACTGCTGACGACCGCCGTGCAACTGGGGTTCGTCGCCGGCACCGCCCTGTCTGCCGTGCTCAACCTCGCCGACGTCGTGCCGGCAGGCCGCCTGTTCGCCGCCTGCGCGGCACTGGGGGCCGTCGCCAACGCCGGACTCGCCGTGGCACACGTTCCTGCCGTTGCCATCGCGTCGCGGTTCCTGGCGGGTGCCTGCCTCGCGGGCGTCTACCCGCCGGCGATGAAGATGGCCGCCACCTGGTTTCGCGACCGTCGTGGACTGGCAGTGGGCACGGTGGTCGGCGCGCTCACCATCGGCAAGGCCGGACCCTACCTGATCACGGCCATCCCCGACGTCGGCGTCGGCACGATCACGTTCGTGTCGAGCGCCTCGGCCCTGGCCGCGGCTGCCTTCATCACGCTCGGATATCGCGACGGCCCCTTTGCCTTTCCGTCCCGGCCGTTCTCCTGGACGCTCGTCGCGGACGTCGTCAGGTCGAGGCCCTGGCGCCTCGCCCTTGGCGGCTACCTCGGCCATATGGCCGAGCTGTACTCCTACTGGACCTGGATCCCGGCGTTCGTCGCCGCCAGCGCGATCGCGGACCCGCACGCCCTCACGGCTGTCGCGTCCTCGTCCGTGCACGTGCTCTCGTTTGCCGTCATCGCCGTAGGGGGGGCAGGTTGCATCTGGGGCGGCATCGTGGCCGACCGGATCGGCCGGGGACCCCTCGTCGTCCGGGCCCTGACGGTCAGCGCCGTCTGCTGCGCCGGGATCGGCCTCCTGTTCGGACGCTCGCTCTGGCTTCTCGCTCCGGTTGCGCTGGTCTGGGGATTCTTCATCATCGCCGACAGCGCCCAATTCAGCGTCCTCGTCACCGAGAGCGTCGCCAGCCACGCGGTGGGCACCGCCATTACGCTGCAGGTGTCGCTCGGATTCCTCCTCACGACGATCACCATTCAGGCGGTGCCGCTGGTCGTGCGCTCGCTTGGCTGGCCGTGGGTGTTTGCCCTCCTCGCCGCCGGGCCCGTGCTGGGAATCGCGTCCACGATGCGCCTGATGCGACTCGGCCTGGCACGCGTGCCCGGCTGAGCATCCGGGCGCCACGGCCTCGCGTAAATTCCGTGGCATGACCGTGATCAGACAGGACGACTTCATCCAGTCCATCCAGGACGCCCTTCAGCACA
>JAYEKC010000624.1:0-7725 GCA_034716715.1 Gemmatimonadota bacterium
CTCCGCGGGCCCCAGCGCGAGCGGGTCGCCCTCCGGGTGACGCTCGGCCGCCGCGGCAGCTGACCGCCGGCGGCGGCATGGCCCCACTCCCCATCCCGCCGCCCCGCTCCGCGGGCCTCACCCGGACCACCGGACACCCGCTGTACTGGTGCAGGTACGGCGAGCCCGGCGCCTCACCGCTCCTCGTGCTGCACGGCGGCCCCGGCGCACACCACGACTACCTGCTCCCCCATTTCCTGGACCTGGCATCCGGGCACGAGCTGGTCTTCTACGACCAGCGCGGCGGCGGCCGGTCGAAGACCGACGACCCCGCGCCCATCACGTGGCGGACCCACGTCGAGGACCTCGAGCGCGTCATCGCCGAGCTCATCGGCACGCCGCCGGCGATCGCCGCGTACTCGTGGGGTGCCCTGCTGGCCCTCCTCTACCTCGTGGAGGCGCACGGCGGACGCCGCGCGCCGGCGCCATCGCGGATGGCCCTGGTGGACCCCGCCCCGGCCTCGCGCGCGTTCCGCGCCCGGTTCGAGGCCGAGTTCGCGGCACGGAGCGCCGGACCGGCCATCCGCGCGATGCGCGCCGAACTCGAGGCGAGCGGCCTCCGTGAGCGGGACCCCGCCGCACACCGCCAGCGCGCCTTCGAGCTCAGCGTGGCAGGTTACTTCGCTGATCCCGAACGGGCCGCGGACCTCACTCCCTTTCGCGTGACCGGGCGCGTGCAGCAGCAGGTCTGGGAATCCCTCGGCGACTTCGACATCGCGGCAGCCCTCCAGGGGATGCGCACGGAGGCACTGGTCGTGCACGGCGCGCAGGATCCCATCCCGCTCGACTCGTCCGCGGCCATCGCCCGGGCGCTCGGGGCCCGCCTGGTCGTGCTGGATGACTGTGGGCACGTACCGTATGTTGAACAGCGCGACGCCCTCTTCACCGTCCTGCGCGAGTTCCTGTCCCCGGGGCGCGCCGGACCGCAATCCCCGCCGACGTGAACGAAATCACGCAGCCGCACATCGCGACGATCGAGCATGACGGGCGCCGCTACAGCGCATCGCTGCGCGTCGTGTTCGACGGCATCGAGTACGTGGGCCGGCTCTGGTTCGCCGATGACTCGTGGGACGACCTCGGCCTCCCCGATCGCGGGGCGTTTCCCGGGCGAACGAAGGAGGAGTCGATCGCCCTCGCCCGCCGGCTCACGACGGACGAGCTCGTCCGCCGCCACCGTCGCGCGCTGGCCGAGAAGCGCAAGTTCCACGGGCTGCGCCGCGCCACGGACGAGGTGCTCTCCAAGATCCGCTACCTCAACCAGGTGGCGATCTCGATGCGCGCCGGCCTCCTCGACGTGGACGGCGCCGCACAGGAGATCGAGCTCACCGAGAAGCAGCTCCACTCGCTGATCGACCGGCTGGCGACCCACGCCGGCATCGAGGATTGAGCCCGGCGAAGCCCCGCAGGCCCGCGGCCCGCACGGCGGCGACCCGCAAAACGACCGCTCGCAAGACGGCCGCTCGCAAGCCGGTGGCCCGCAGGGCCGCCCGCGAGACTGAAGCCGCGCGCCTCCTGCGTGCCCGGGCGGTGTACCGGACCCTGCGCCGCCTGTACCCCGACGCCCATTGCGAGCTCGATTTCCGGAACCCGTTCGAGCTCGCCGTTGCCACGGTCCTCAGCGCCCAGTGCACCGACAAGCGCGTCAACATGGTGACGCCGGTGCTGTTCCAGCGGTTCCCGGACCCGGCCGCACTCGCGGCGGCCCCGCCCGGCACGGTGGAGGAGATCATCAAGAGCACCGGCTTCTTCCGCAACAAGGCCCGCAGCATCACGGGACTGGCGCGGGCGGTGGTGGGCGACCACGACGGCGCCCTGCCGCAGCGGATGGCCGACCTCGTCAAGCTGCCGGGGATCGGCCGCAAGACGGCGAACGTCATCCTCGGAAACGCCTTCGGCCGGAACGAGGGCGTGGTGGTGGACACCCACGTGGGCCGGCTCGCGAAGCGGCTCGGCTTCACTCGCCAGGCCGACCCCGTGAAGGTGGAGGCCGACCTCGCGGCGCTGTTTCCGCGCCGTAACTGGACGATGCTGGCGCACCTGCTCATCTGGCACGGGCGGCGCGTCTGCGAGGCCCGCGCCCCCCGTTGCGGGGACTGCGCCGTCGCCCGGCTCTGCCCCTCGGCCGGTACCTTCCGCTAGCTTTCCCGCATGGCAAAGACCGCAGTCTTCGAGACGAACGTGGGCACCATCACGGCCGAGCTGTACGAAGCCGACGCGCCCGCCACGGTGGCGAACTTCGAGAAGCTCGCCAACGAGAAGTTCTACGACGGCGTGAAGTTCCACCGAGTCATTCCCGACTTCGTGGTCCAGGGCGGCGACCCGCTCTCGCGCGACCTCCCGGCCGGACATCCCCGGGTGGGCACCGGAGGCCCGGGCTACACCATCAAGTGCGAGACGAAGGGCAACCCGCGCACGCACGAGGCGGGCGCCCTCTCGATGGCCCACGCCGGGAAGGACACGGGCGGCAGCCAGTTCTTCATGGTGCTCAGCGAGCAGAACACGAGGCACCTGAACGGCGTCCATACCGTGTTCGGCAAGGTCACCGGCGGACTCGACGTCATGAAGAAGATCAAGCAGAACGACACCATGCTCACCGTCCGCGTCTCCTGAGGCGCGCTCCCACCCCGAGGATCCCCACCCCATGTCAGGCCATCACGGCGAGTCCGACCGCAAGGCGGCGTTCACTGGGCTCATTGTCGGCGTCATCTTCCTGCTGGTGGTCGTGGTGACGATCAGCAAGCTGACCAGCCGGAAGTTCGCCGGCCACGAAGGCGAGAAGCCGACCGCGAGCACGATGCGCTGACCCCCCGCGCCGGGGCGATGATGCCGCCCATGACCGCGCCGCTTCCGAACGACGTTCCGCGCCCCAAGGCCCCCGGCCGAGGGGCGCGAGTGCTTGAGGCCCTCGCGTCACCCGCCGCGCGGTTGCCCCTGGCGACCCTTGCCGCGCTCGCCGTGGTCATCGTCCTGTTCCAGGCACGGGCCCGGTGGGACCACGAACTCGGGGTCGCCCTGCTCGTGCTGCTCGGCCTCCCGGTCATCGCGCGCACGGTGCGGGGGATGTTCAGGGGGCATTTCGCCAGCGACATCGTGGCGACCCTGGCCATCTCCGGCGCCATCGTGTTGCAGCAGCCGGTGGCGGGCCTGGTCATCGTCCTGATGCAGACGGGCGGCGAGCTTCTCGAGCGCTACGCCGAAGGGCGCGCCTCGGCGGCGGTGCGCGAACTCGAGGCGCAGGCTCCGCGCGTGGCGCACCGGCTGCGAGGCACGGCCGTGGAGGACCTCACCGTGGACGCGGTGGCCGTCGGCGACCAGCTGCTCGTGCGCCCAGGCGAGATGGTGCCGTGCGACGGCGTGGTCGTCGCCGGACGGTCGCACCTGGAGGTGGCGCGCCTCACGGGCGAGCCATCCCCCGAGCGCGTAGAGGCCGGGTCCGTTGTGCGTTCGGGCGCCGTGAACCTCGAGAGCTCCCTCACGGTTCGCACGACCGCACGGGCTGGCGAAAGTCTCTACGCGCGCATCGTTGACCTTGTGCGCACGGCGCAGGCGGAGAAGTCCCCCGTGCAGCGGCTCGCCGACCGGTACGCGGTGTGGTTCACGCCGGTCACCCTCGCCGCGTGCGCGGTGGCCTGGCTCACCTCGCACGACGCGGTTCGCGTCCTGGCCGTGCTGGTGGTCGCCACCCCGTGCCCACTGATCCTCGCGACGCCCGTCGCGGTCATCGGCGGCATCAACCGCGCCGCGCGGCATCAGGTCATCGTGCGGACCGGCGGGGCCCTGGAGCAGATCGGCACGGTCGACGCGGCCGTGTTCGACAAGACGGGCACCCTCACCATCGGGTACCCCGAAGTCTCCGAAGTGCGGCCGCTGCCGCCGTTCACGGCGGAGGGGCTGCTGCAGATCGCCGCAGCCGTGGAACTCCGCTCGGGGCACCTGCTCGCGCGGCCGGTGGTGGCCGAGGCGGAACGCCGCGGCCTCACACCCCCGGAGGCGGAGGACGTCGTCGAGGACGCGGGACGCGGGGTGAGCGGCCTCGTGGGAGGGCGGCGCGTGTCGGTGGGCTCGCTCTCCTACGTCGTCGCCGAGCAGCCGGCGGCGGCGGCGGCGCTGATCGCCGCGCAGGAGGAGGGACGCGGCCTGCGCGCGTTCGTGGCCGTGGAGGGCGCGGCCGCCGGCGTGATCGCCTACGCGGACCGCACCCGCGACGGACTGCCGGCGTTCTTCGCCGAGCTCCGCGCGCTCGGGGTCGGCCGCACGCTCCTCGTGTCGGGCGACCACGAGCACAACGTGAAGGAGCTGGCCCTGGCGCTGGGCATCACCGAGGCCCGCGGCGATCTCCTGCCGGACCAGAAGGTGGCCGTCGTACGTGGACTCCTGGCGGAGGGCCATCGCGTCCTCATGACGGGCGACGGGACGAACGACGCGCCCGCGCTGAGTGCCGCCACAGTCGGCATTGCGCTCGCGGCGCATGGCGGCGGCATCTCGGCCGAGGCGGCCGACATCGTCCTGCTGGCCGACGACGTGACGCGGGTGTCGGCCGCGATCCGCGTGGGCCGGCGCGCCACCGCCATCGCGCGGCAGAGCATCCGCTGGGGACTCGGGCTCAGCGGCGTGGCGATGGTCGCGGCGATGCTCGGGTACATCCCGCCCACGGTCGGCGCCCTCCTGCAGGAGGCGATCGACGTCGCGGTGATCGCCAACGCCCTTCGCGCCGCCCGCGACTAGGGAGAATCCCCTACAGGAATGGCGGGAAGAAACCGATAGGCGGGTTTCGTGCTCCGGGCCTTCTTCACTAGCGCCCGGGCGGCCGCGCCGCGTGCGAGCCGGGCAGGCCGCGTTCCGCGGCTCCACCCACCCGCGCTCCCCCGGAGACCGCTGCATGGAAGCCCGCCTCGAATCGTTCTCGTACGACGACGACGTCGTCCGCAAGTTCCTGTGGGCGACGATGATCTGGGGCCTCGTCGGGTTCCTCGTCGGCCTGATCATCGCCATCCAGCTCGCCACACCCGCCGCGGACCTCGCGCCGTGGTTCGCCTTCGGCCGCCTGCGTCCGCTGCACACCAACGCGGTGATCTTCGCCTTCGCCGGCAACGCGTTCTTCACCGGCGCCTACTACTCGACGCAGCGCCTGCTCAAGACGCGGATGTATTCGGACGGCCTGTCGCGGTTCCACTTCTGGGGCTGGCAGGCCATCATCGTCGCCGCGGCCATTACGCTGCCGCTCGGCTACACCCAGGCCAAGGAGTACGCGGAGCTCGAGTGGCCGATCGACATCGCGATCGCCGTGGTGTGGGTGGCGTTCGCGGTGAACTTCTTCGGCACCATCGCGAAGCGGCGCGAACGCCACCTCTACGTGGCAATCTGGTTCTACATCGCGAGCATCATCACGGTTGCCCTGCTGCACATCTTCAACAACCTCTCGGTGCCCGCGGGCCCGCTGAAGAGCTACTCGATCTACGCGGGCGTGCAGGACGCGCTGATGCAGTGGTGGTACGGACACAACGCCGTGGCGTTCTTCCTCACCACGCCGTTCCTCGGCCTCATGTACTACTACATGCCCAAGGCGGCGGAGCGGCCGGTGTTCTCGTACCGCCTCTCGATCCTGCACTTCTGGACGCTCGTGTTCCTGTACATCTGGGCGGGCCCGCATCACCTGCACTACACCGCCCTGCCCGACTGGGCGAGCACGCTCGGCATGCTCTTCTCGGTGATGCTGATTGCGCCGAGCTGGGGCGGCATGATCAACGGCCTGCTCACGCTGCGGGGCGCCTGGCACAAGGTAGCCACGGAGCCCGTCCTCAAGTTCTTCGTCCTTGCCGTGACGGCGTACGGCATGAGCACGTTCGAGGGCCCGATGCTCTCGATCAAGTCCGTGAACTCGCTGGCCCACTACACCGACTGGGTGATTGCGCACGTGCACACCGGCGCGCTGGGATGGAACGGCCTCCTCACGTTCGGCATGATCTACTGGCTGGCGCCGCGGCTGTTCCAAACCGAGCTGTTCAGCAAGAAGCTCGCCGAAGTGCACTTCTGGCTCGCCACGTTCGGCATCCTCCTCTACGTCGCGGCGATCTACAGCGCGGGCATCACGCAGGGTCTGATGTGGCGCGCGTTCGACGAGACCGGGCGGCTCCTCTACCCGGACTTCATCGAGACCACGATGCGCCTGATGCCGATGTACTGGGTGCGGGTGGCCGGCGGGTCGCTCTACATCATCGGCGCGATCGTCTTCATCTACAACATCTACAAGACATGGGCCGCGCGCCCGGCCGCATACGACGTGCCGGTGGTGCAGGCTCCGCCGCTCGCCGTCCAGCCGGCACCCGCCGCCGAGCCCGCCACGGGTGGCGCGTGGGCGCGGCTGCTCGGGCTCGGGTGGCACCGCCGCTGGGAGCGGCTGCCCCTTCTCTTCACCGTGATGGCGGCCGTCGCCGTGATCGTCGCCTCGCTCTTCGAGATCCTGCCGACGTTCCTCATTCGCTCGAACGTGCCGACCATCGCGAGCGTGAAGCCGTACACGCCGCTCGAGCTCGCCGGCCGCGACATCTACATCCGCGAGGGATGCTTCAACTGCCACTCGCAGATGATCCGGCCGTTCCGCCATGAGACGGAGCGCTACGGCGAGTACTCGAAGCCGGGCGAGTCCGTGTACGACCACCCGTTCCTCTGGGGCTCGCGCCGCATCGGCCCCGACCTCGCCCGTGAAGGCGGCAAGTACCCGCCGCTCTGGCACGTCCAGCACATGGAGAACCCGCGCGCGCTGTCACCGAAATCCATCATGCCGGCCTACGCGGAGCTCCTCCGCAACCCGCTCGACTTCGCCGGCATCCAGCCCCGGGTGGACGCGATGGCGATGCTCGGCGTGCCGTACGGCGACGCCGTGTCCCGCGCCCCGCAGATGGCGCGCGACCAGGCCGCGCAGCTCGCCGCGGCCATCCAGTCGGCCGGCGGGCCGTCGGGCCTGGGCGACAAGGAGATCATCGCACTCGTGGCGTACCTCGAGCGGCTCGGCATCGACATCAAGGCGCCGGCCGCGGCCGTCGCCGCGGGGGGACGCTGACATGATCCACCTTGGCGACGTGATGGGGGCCTCGGGCCTCTCGGGCTACGCCATCGTGGCCCTCCTGCTCTTCATCTTCGCGTTCGTCCTCGTCGTGTACGCGATCTTCGCGCCATCACGCAGGAAGGAAGACGAGCGCGCGGCCATGCTCCCGTTCGACGACGGCACCCCGCCGGCGTCCGATTTCCGAGGAAACCCGCGATGACCCGCGCCGGCGACGACCGCCCCCTGATGGACCACGAGTACGACGGCATCCAGGAATACGACAACCCGATGCCGCGCTGGTGGCTCATCCTGTTCGCCCTCACCATCCTCTTCGTGCCGGTCTACTACCTCGCGCCCGGCGACATCGGCGCGGGCGGGAAGAAGAACGACATGTACGAGAAGGAGATGGCCGCGTTCCGCGCCGCCCATCCGGATTTCGGGTCGTCCACGGTCACCACCGAGGACATGGCCCGCATCATCGCCGATCCGGCGAAAGTGGCCGAGGGCAAGGCGCTGTTTGCCGTGAACTGCGTCGCATGCCACCGCGCCGACGGCGGCGGGCTCATCGGCCCGAACCTCACGGACGACTACTGGATCCACGGCGGGACGCCGCTCGCGATCCACAACACCATCAACAACGG
>JAYEKC010000625.1:0-1512 GCA_034716715.1 Gemmatimonadota bacterium
CACGGCGGGATCCTCGCGACGCTGCTGGACGAGACCATGAATCACGTGCTCAGTCACAACGGTGAGCCGGTGGCCACGGCGGAGCTGACCGTGCGCTACCGGGAACCGGCGAGGGTTGGTGTGCCGCCGCGGGTGGAGGCAAGGCTGCTGAAGACGCGTCCGCCGCTGTACACGGCCGAGGCGGAGACCACCGACCCGCAGGGCAGCGTCGTCGCGGAGGCCTCGGCGAAGCTCATGCGCGTCGAGGCCGAGGAGATCGACCGCGCATAGAGGGCGGCGTGAAGATGACCGTTGACAGCACGTGCATCGCGCGACTGGTGGCCGAGGCGGCACAGTACGCCACGGGCCTGGTGATCCGCCGCATCGTGCACCCGCGCCACGACCTCGTGGGCCTGGAGCTGGGCCGCGCGGGGCCGTGGGAGTGCCTGCTCATCGACTGGTCCGCGGAGTTCGGCCGCATCCACCTCGCGCGCGAGATGCCCGAGCCGGGGCTGCGCGACCAGCGATTCGGCAGCACGCTGCGCCGGCAGGTGCGCGGCGCGCGTATCGAACGCATCGAGCAGATCGACTTCGACCGCCTGGTGCACATCGAGCTGTCCAACTGCGAGCAGCTCGGGCCGCGGTGCCGGCGGACGCTGGTGGCCGAGCTCATGGGCCGGCACTCCAACGTGGTGCTCATCGACGAGGACGAGCGCATCGTGGAGGCCGGCAAACACGTCACCAACCGCGTCAACCGCTACCGTCAGACGCTCCCGCACCTGGCATACGTCCCCCCGCCACAGTTCGGACGGGTGCCGCCGTGGGAGGCCGATCCCGAGCAGATCGCCGAGGAGGCGCAGGCGGTGCTCGACCAGCCGCTGGGCCGCTGGCTGCGCTCGACCTTTCATGGCGGCAGCGACCTGTTCATCGACGAGGTCTGCGCCCGCGGCGGGCTGGACAGAGAGGCTCCGCTGCGCGAGCTCCCGGACGGCTGGCCCGAGGCGGTCGCGGAGCCGCTGCACGCCATCCCCGAGGAGGCCGCCCGCCCCGGCGACGCGTGGGTGTACTACGATGGCGACGAGCCGGAGCTGGCGTATCCCATCGAGCTCGCGCACCAGCCCGACCGCCGCCGGGAGCGTATCGAGTCGCTGAGCGCGGCCGTGGAGGACCTGCAGGAGACGCTGGCGCGCGGCAATCGCGTGCGGCAGTTGTGCCAGCGACTGCTGGGAGCGGTGAGCGATGCGCGGGAGAAGGCCGAGCGTGCGCTGGCCAAGCGCCGGGAGGCCGCGGACGAGGCGTCGGAGGCCGAGCTGGACCGCGAGCGCGGTGAGATGCTGATGGCCTACCAGCACCGGGTGCCCGCGGGCGCCGCGGAGGTGACGCTGCCGCGCTTCTCGGGCGAGGGCGAACTGACGATCGAGCTGGACCCCGACCTGAGCGCGGTGGAGAACGCGCAGGCGTGTTTCCGGCGCTACCGGAAGGCATCGCGGTTGAATGAGATGGCGCCGAAGCTGCTGGCCGCGTCGCGGCATG
>JAYEKC010000626.1:0-7696 GCA_034716715.1 Gemmatimonadota bacterium
GCGTCAGCCCGAGCCCGCCGACCAGGCCCGAGGTGAGGTCGGAGAGGATGTCGCCAAAGAGGTTCGTGGTGACGACCACGTCGTACTTCTCGGGCTTCGCCACGAGCTCCATCGCGCACGCGTCCACGATGCGCTCCTCCACCTGCACCTTTCCCGCGTACTCCTTCGCAACGTCGCGGCCCACGTCGAGAAACAGGCCTTGCGAGAATTTGAGAATGTTCGCCTTGTGGACGAGCGTCACCTTCCTGCGGCCGAGGCGCACGGCGAGGTCGAACGCGTAGCGGTGGATGCGCTCGGCGCCGTAGCGCGTCACCACGGCCACGGACTGCGCGGCCGCGCGCTCGTCGTCACCGATGCGGATGTAGTTCTCGATGCCGATGTACAGGCCTTCGGTGTTCTCGCGCACGAGGATGATGTCCACGTCCGTGAAGCGGAGGCCCGGGATCACCGACTTGGCCGGCCGCACGTTCGCGTACAGGTCGAACTCCTTCCGGAGCGCGACGTTGATGGAGCGGAACCCCTTCCCCACCGGCGTCTCGAGCGGGCCCTTGAGGGCGAGCCTCGTGCGCCGGATGGACGCGAGGGTGGCCTCGGGCATCGGGTCGTTGCAGGCGGCGACGCCGGCCATGCCGGCCACCTGGCGGTCCCAGTGGATGTCGGCGCCGGCGGCGTCGAGGAGGCGAACGGTAGCGTCGGTGATGTCGGGACCGATCCCGTCACCGGGGATGAGCGTTGCGTTGATTGTCACGGAGTTCTCTGTCTACTGTCTACTGTCTACTGTCTACTGCCTACTCACGACCAGATCCGCCACGCGCTGCGCGAGTCCGCCGATGTGCGGCGCGTCGAACTTCGAGCCGGCCGGCACGACGACGTCGATCGCGAACAGCACGGTGCCGCCGCGCCCATCAACGAGCACCACGCGGAGCACGGCACGGGCGTCGGCGCCGTGGCCCTCGAACGAGAGCTCCGCCGGTACCAGCGCGAACCGCGAGTCGCCGAGGGCGACGAGCGAGCGCAGGTTGTTCACCAGCACCGGCGGCGCGGGGTCGTCGGGCTTGAGCGAACGGCCCCGGAGCCCCGAGGCCCCCAGCGCGTACGGGTCGCTCACGTAGCTGGCGTTTCGCTTCGCGAGCCGGTCGATGTCGGCGGCGTAGGCCCACTTGCGGCCGATGCCGCGCTCGGAGAGCGCCGTGCCGATGGAGTCGTCGATCTCCCGGCGCACCGTGGCCCACTCGGACGGCTTGAGCGGCGAGGCGGTGTCGGCCCGCAGGAGTTGCACGGGCATCACCGACAGCTTCTGCGCGGCGAAGGGCGCGAGCGGCGGGTCGCCGCCCTGCGCGCCCGCCGTGGCGCCCACGAGGAGCACCAGCAGGGCGCTGCTACGCAGGCGGCCGGCAAAGGGTTGGGGCACGTGGGAAAGCTAATGGGGCGCCCCGCAGCGAGCGTGGTTGACGCCCTCGTGAACCGCCGCGCATCTTAGCCCGATGCCAATCCTCCGGAAGCTCCTCTGGGCCGCCATCGCCGTGATCGGCGCCGCGGCCCTCGGCTACGTTGCGGTGCAGCGTGGCGAGACGATCAGCGCTGGGTGGTTGCTCACCGCCGCGGTCTGCATCTACCTGATCGCGTACCGGTTCTACAGCAAGATCATCGAGGCGAAGATCTTCGCCCTCGACCCGAAACGGGCGACGCCCGCCGAGCGGCTCGCCGACGGCCGCGACTTCGTGCCGACGAACAAGTGGATCGTGTTCGGGCACCACTTCGCGGCGATCGCGGGCCCCGGGCCGCTCATCGGCCCCACGCTGGCGGCGCAGTTCGGCTACCTGCCGGGCTTCCTCTGGATCGTGGTGGGCGTCGCGCTCGGCGGCGCCGTGCAGGATTGCATCATCCTCTGTGCCTCGGTGCGCCGCGACGGCAAGTCGCTCGGCCAGATGGCGAAGGAGGAGATCGGGACCATCGCCGGGTACACCGCCCTCGTGGCGGTATTCGGCATCATGATCATCCTGATCTCGGTGCTCGCGCTCGTGGTGACGAACGCCCTCAAGTCGAGCCCCTGGGGCACGTTCACGCTGATGCTCTCGATCCCCATCGCGATGATCATGGGCATCTACCTGCGGTGGATCCGGCCGCACCGCGTGCTCGAGGCCACCGGCATCGGCCTCGCGCTGCTCTTCTTCGCGCTGTTCGCGGGAAAATGGGTGGCCGAGAGCCCGGCGCTCGCCCCGATCTTCACGCTGAGCGGGCCGCAGCTCGCCGTGTGGATCATGATCTACGGCTTCTTCGCGTCGGTGCTGCCGGTGTGGTTCCTGCTCGCCCCGCGCGACTACCTCTCGGCGTTCGTGAAGATCGGCGTGGTGGTGGCGCTGGCCATCGCCGTGTTCGTGCTCCTGCCCACGATGCAGATGCCGGCGACGACGACGTTCTTCCACACCGGCGAGGGGCCGGTGTTCGCGGGCAAGGTGTTCCCGTTCGTGTTCATCACCATCGCGTGCGGCGCCATCTCGGGCTTCCACGCGCTGATCAGCTCGGGCACCACGCCCAAACTGCTCGAGAACGAGAAGGACGCACGGCTCATCGGCTACGGCTCGATGCTCACGGAGTCCCTCGTGGCCACGCTGGCGCTGATCGCCGCGTGCGTGCTCGAGCCCGGCGCGTACTTCGCGATCAACGCGCCGGCCGGCATCATCGGCACCACGGTGCAGAGCGCCGCCGAGTGGGCGACGAACGCCGGGTTCGTGATCACGCCCGAGCGGCTCAACCAGCTGGCGGCGCAGGTGCAGGAAGCATCGCTCCTCTCGCGCACCGGCGGCGCGCCGTCGCTCGCGGTGGGCATGGCGCACATCTTCTCGAACGTGTTCGGCAGCGGCGAGGCGATGGCCATCTGGTACCACTTCGCCATCATGTTCGAGGCGCTGTTCATCCTCACCACGCTCGACGCCGGCACCCGCGTGGGCCGGTTCATGCTCCAGGACCTCGGCGGGCACGTGTGGAAGCCGTTTGGCCGCGTGTCGTGGCAGCCCGCATCCATCCTCGCCAGCGCCGTCGTTGTGCTCTGCTGGGGCTACTTCCTGTACCAGGGCGTCACGGACCCGCTCGGCGGCGTGAACACGCTGTGGCCGCTGTTCGGCATTTCCAACCAGCTGCTCGCCGCCATCGCGCTGTGCGTGGGCACGACGGTGATCATCAAGATGGGCAAGGCGAAGTATTCGTTCATCACGCTGCTGCCGCTCACGTGGCTCACCATCGTGAACATGACCGCAGGCCTGCAGAAGATCTTCGCCGCCGACCCCAAGCTCGGGTTCCTCTCGCACGCGCGGTGGATCCAGGGCTTCCTCGACCAGGGCACCCTGCCGCCCGGGGTGGCCAGCGCGGGGAACGCGGCGCGGATGATCTTCAACGACCGGCTCGACGCGGCGGTGGCGGCGTTCTTCCTGGTTTCGGTGGTGGTGATCCTGGCCGCGTCGATGCGCGAGTGGTACGCGGTGCTCAGCGGGTCGAAGGCGGCGGTGTCGAGCGAGGTGCCGTTCACGCCCAAGGCGGCGTTCGCGCCGAACCCGTAGCCTCGGCCTGGCAGGCGCAAATGAAAACGGGGCTGCGCGTGTGAATAGCGCGGCCCCGTTTTCGCCGTGACCAGCACTTCCTTCAGTAGGAGTGCCGTGAAATTTGAGAGGTTCGTCTGGATTCGCCAATGCTGGCTCGCCCGTGGTCGGACCGGGTTCGAACCCGGACTCCTACTGAAAGGAACGGGATCGACAGTCCCGCGCGCCTACCAGCTCGATGATACCGGGCATCACGCCGTCACGCGTGCGTTCCTCGAAGATCCGGCACAGTACCCGCGCCACCTGCTCGGCGATGGCGCGCCATTAATCGTTCCAGAGGCGCGTCCCTACTCTGCGGAGCACGTCGGCGGCGGATACACCAGCGGGTCGCCAATGGCGATGAGTGCGGACGCGGTCACCTGCCTGGAGGCAACGTAAGCGATCGCCGCGATTGTGACGCCCGCAGGTGCCTTGAGCGCCCGCAGCAGACCCGACGAGCTGATCGACGCCACTGTCGCGTCGCCGCTGGTCCATTTCACCGAGTCGGGTGTGATCGCATTGCCAGCTGCGTTCCGCACCGCGACGGCTAACTGTATCGTCGCGCACTTGACCGTGGCCCGCACGGGCGGCTCGATAGTCGCGGTCAGCACCTCGGCCGGCGCGGTCGCCGAACGCGTGCACGCCACCGCAAAAGCGATGAGCCAAATTGAGATGTTCGAGACATGCATGCGCATCATGACGTCCTCCGCACGACAGCTACCGCCTGGGCGTTGCCGCCCACTTCAATACGTCACAAGGTTTGGGATGTCGTTCTTGATGCCCGAGATTGAGGAAAAGACTGTGAAGTTGTCTGGTATGGCGCGTACCGTATGAAGCAGACCTCCGATCCACGCTTCATTCGGGTTACAGCACATCCACCAAAACATCGGTCCGCCACTGTCGCCGTGATCGGCGTAGGCGGCCGCGCCGTACTGGCAAAGGAGCGCCTTGCTCCCAGGGTAGTAGATTGTCATGCAGGTGTGCTTCAATGGGCCCCAAGTCCACCCCGTCCTGTAGGCGACCTTGTGCATCCACGTGTCGTAAACCACAATGTCGGCCGCGAGTAGGTAGGCTTCTGGTATGTCGCCGACGACATGGAAGCTGTCAACGCGAAACCGCGACCCGACTATGCCCCAAGTCGTACTATTGGACGAGTCTCTGGCGATATAGGCGAAGTTAGAGTATACAGCGCTGGCGTACCGGTACAATGCAGCGTCACTGTACTTGCAGGTGTAGCTGCTCGGGCACCCGCTCAGGTTACTGCTGCCGCCCGGAACAAATACTTCGGTCCCGATCGGCGCTGGATTCGTCGCGCTATCTGGCTGATACACCTTCGCACCATCGTTGCGGAAGATGTCATCTTCGTTGCTGCAGTGAGCCGCCGTCAGAAAGTAGGCGTGTGGCTCGTCGGTACTGATCCGTACATTGGCACCGAGCGAGCACTCTGCATATAAGCCAGGCCCATACTTACGAGTAATGACGGAATCGTACACGGCAATGTGAACGCCGGCGACGGTGGGGCGGTGCTGAGCCGTCAGGTACGCCAAGACCGTCGGTCGGTCACTATGTTCGAAAGCGACAGCGCCAGCAGGCGCTCCGAGAGCTCGCGCTCGCGCGACAAGCGTGGCGATGTCCGCGCGCCTATCAACGCCAACGCGCACGATGTTGCTGGTCTCGTCGAAGTCGGACCAATAGACAGCGTCGGCGCCGGCAATGTCGTGCACTCGCGACCGCCACGTTTGCAAATCGCGAACTTCGTACTTCGCCGGGCGGTAAATGATGCGTGCTACGCGATTCCATGCGAGGTCAGTGAAGACGGCGCGCATTGCCTGCTCTACCGCGGTGGGGGCGCCGCGTGGAGTCACATCAACAACCAGTATCCCCGGAGCCGCCCAGTGCATTCCTCCGAATCCAGGTGCGAGAGCGTTTACCTCTTCGAACATCTCGTCTAGCATCGGGATGTGACCAGTCGCGTTTGCCGCTTGGAACGCGGAAACCGCGGAGCGGTCACGAAGATCCTGCCTTGCCGTGCTTGTCGGGTGTTCGCAGGATGCAACAAGCGACGCGGCGAGAAGCACCCGGGATACGCGCCAAAGGTGAGGCGCCGAACTGGAAAGGCCGGCCGACATATGTCCTCCTCCGGGGAATCGCTCGCGGTTGACCCGTGGCGGTAGACGCGGCACATCGCCATTTGCAGATTCGCACTTCGTGGTCCCTCCGGAGTCCGCGAGCGTAGTAGTACAGGAGAGCGTACCCCCCCGACATTCTGTCAATCCCCTTGGCGCGATCCGGGCCACCCACAACTATCTGACTACGCGTCGTTCTGACGTCATATTAGGCCAACTTCCGCTCCACGATTCGAACCCCTAGCTAGCGGCCGATCGTGGTGATACGAAAACGGGGCTGCGCGTGTGAATAGCGCCGCCCCGTTTTCGCTGTGCTGCACGTGCCCCACAAGGTGAGGTAATGGTGCAACTTTTAGACAGGAAGGTCAATGCCGACTCGCCCGTGCTCGGACCGGGACTCCTGCACTCGACATCGAAATGCCCCACACGCGATCCAGATCGACCAACAAAGCTGCCCGAACAGGTCGACTCCGCAGCGCCGCGCTGGCAGGAGGGATTCCCGCCGGCGTGGCGTTTCCGTTTTCCCTGCCCGTCGTGCGAGGCATGGGAACGCTCGAGTTTCCATCGGCGGTGACGTTCTTCGTCGGAGAGAATGGATCCGGCAAGTCCACCGTGCTCGAGGGGATTGCCGCGGCCGCGGGGCTGCCGACCGTGGGCAGCGCACCCATCGCCCGCGACGCGACGATGTCCGCGGCGCGGACGCTGGGCAAGGCGCTGCGCCTCACGTGGGAAGGACCGCGCTCGAAGCGCGGGTTTTTCCTCCGCGCCGAGGACTTCTTCGGGTTCACGAAGCAGGTCGCGGCGCAGCGGGCAGAGCTGCAGCGCGAACTCGCCGAGTTGCCAGTCCAGTACGAGAACCGGTCAGCGAAGGCGCTGGAGCTGGCATCGCGCCCGCTGCGGGCCTCGCTCGCCGACATGGAGCGCCGCTACGGCGCCGACCTCGACGCCAACTCGCACGGCCAGAGTTTCATCAAGCTGTTCCAGAGCCGGTTCGTGCCCGGGGGGCTGCACCTGCTCGACGAGCCCGAGGCACCGCTCTCGCCGCACAGCCAGCTCGGCCTGCTCGCGATGCTGCACGAGATGGTCGCGCAGGGCGCGCAGTTCATCGTCGCGACGCACTCGCCGATCGTGATGGGGTATCCGGGCGCGACGATCTACGCCTTCGAGGACGCGTCCGTACGCGCCGTGGAGTACGAGGAGACAGAGCACTACGCCGTCACGCGTGCGTTCCTCGACAACCCGTCGCGGTATCTTCATCATCTCATCGGCGACGCGGCGCCCGCGTCGCAGCCCCTGGCGGCCGAGCCGACCCCGCCGCGCCGCCGGGAACGCCGTCGCAGCACCCGCAATCACTGAGGATCGCCCCATGCGCCCCGTCACCACCTGCCTCCGCGTCATCTTCGCCGGCCTCCTGACAGCGCCCCCCGCCCTCGCGGTTGGCCAGGGCGCACCCCCGCCGCGTTTCGACCTGACGATCGCGAACATCATGCGCGGCCCCGAGCACTACGGCCGCGAACCGCAGAACGTGCGCTGGTCGCCCGATGGCCAGTGGATCTACTTCACGTGGCTGCCGGCCGGCAGCGACTGGCGCGAGACGCCGAAGCCGTACCGCGTGCGCGCACAGGCCGGCGCCACGCCGGAGCGCGTGGGCGACGCCGACTGGGACCGCGTCCAGCCGCTCGTCGCCGAGGGCGCGATGTCGCGTGACGGCTCGCGCAAGCTCACGGCCGTGGGCGGCGACCTGTGGCTCGTGGACATGCGGGCATCCTCCGCGCGTCGCCTCACCACCACCGTGGGCGCGGAGTCGAGTCCGGCGTTCTCGGCCGACGAGCGCCGCGCGCTGTTCGTGCGCGACGGCAACGCGTGGTCCATCGACCTCACGTCCGGCGAGACGAAGCAGCTGACCGACATCCGCGCCGGCGGCGAAGCTGCCGCCGCGCAGGCCGGGGCGGGCGGCCGGGGCGGGCGCGGCGGTGGCGGACGCGGCGCGGCGCC
>JAYEKC010000627.1:0-3847 GCA_034716715.1 Gemmatimonadota bacterium
CGGGTTGTTCTGAGATGCGGTTGCGCAGCACGCGGGCATCACGGCCGACGTGGCCGCCCGTGTCCCCGAGTTCCCACAGATATGTGTCGAGCACGCGCAGTGCCTCGGCCTTTGCACCGGCCATGTGGGTCGCCTCGGCCAGCGCCATGTGGGCCGTCTCGTTCATCGGATCGCACACTATGGCAATCCGCGCGACGGTCTCCACGTCCGGCCACCGTCCCTCACGGCGCCCCTCGGAGATGTGCCGCATGCACGCCTTCCGGATCGCCACGCACGCATCCTCGCGAACACCGTCGACCCACGCGGCGAACGCAGGCCCGAGTGAATGCCGGTACCCGGCGAACAGCGACAAGGGACTCGGCACGTCCTCGACCGCAACGGTGTCGGCCCACGCGTCATCGAACAACGCCGCCAGGTCGGAATGCACGTTCGCCCCGTCGAGCACGACCTCGGGACCGTCCAGCTCGAGCGGAACCTCCGCACGCCGGATCCGATACAGCAGCTGCCGCAGCGAATGCCGCCGCGCCTGCTCCGGCGACCCGGGCCACAGCAGCTCGAGCAGTTCCTCGCGCGTGACCCGCACGCCGGGCCGGAGCCCGAGATACAGCAGCAGCCCGAAGAACACGGCCGACTCAGGCTTGATGCGCGAACGCCCAAGATGGATCTCGCACCGTCCAACGACCGAGATCCAGATCGCCGGCATGCCTCCGGCTCGCGCTGCACGCTCTGTGGGCGCCACAACCGGAAGTGTGGGGGGAGGCGTCATCCGGGCGTCACTCGGAACCTGCTTACATCATCTTTCTCCGGGTACGCGCCCGGCGCAAGCACCGAATCCGGTCACCTGAGGAACTCCATGGAACGCAAGAACTTCGCCTCCGGCACCAAGTGGGAGCCGGTCGTCGGCTACTCTCGCGCCGTCCGTGTTGGCAGCACGATCCATGTGTCCGGTACCACGGCGACGGGCGCGGACGGCGCCATCGTCGGCCCGGGTGACGCATATGCTCAGGCCGTCCAGACCATCCGCAACATCGAAGCGGCCCTCACACGCGCCGGCGCATCCCTCAACGACGTGGTGCGCACACGAATCTACGTCACCAACATCGCCCGCGATTGGGAGGCGGTGGGCCGCGCCCACGGCGAGGCGTTCCGCGATATCCGCCCGGCCACCTCCATGGTCGAGGTCCGCGCCCTCATCGACCCAGCCATGCTCGTCGAGATCGAAGCCGACGCGGTCGTAGCCTGACGGGTGATGCACCGCGCCGCCGGCTGAGGCATCTTCCCCGCGTGACCTACGACGACGTCGTCACCCTCGCCACGCGCATGCCCGGCGTTCGCGCCGAGATCGGCCGGCGCGCGCGGGCCATCAAGGTGGGTGGCAAGCTGCTCGCCCGCGTCCGCAACGACGACACCACGCTCGTGCTCCGACTGCCGATCGTCGTGCGCGATCACCTCTGCGCCGCCGAGCCGGCGAAGTTCCACCTCGAACAGACGTACCGCGACTTCCCCTACGTGCTGGTCCGGCTGCCGGCCGTGACCGCCGATGAACTCACGCCGCTGCTCGAGGAGGCGTGGCGCCTAGCGAGACAGTCGAGCGCGAACCTGAGGGCGCAACACGGGAGCAAGTCATGACGCCCGCCGAGTTCCGCCGCATTGCCCTCTCGTTCGACGGCGCCGAGGAGAAACAGCACATGGGCCACCCGGACTTCCGCGTCGGTGGCCGCATCTTCGCCACACTCGGCTACCCTGACGCGCGCCACGGCACGATCCTGCTCTCCCCGCAGGACCAGGCATTCCTCGTGCGCGACCATCCGAAGGCGTTCAAGCCGGCGGCGGGCGCATGGGGCAAGTCCGGCAGCACGGCGGTCGTGCTGCGCTTCGCCACGCGCACGGCGGTGATCCTGGCCCTCGAAGCCGCATGGACCCTCCGCGCCAAGAACGCGCCGCCGGCCCCGGGGAGCGGAGTCAGGGCACGAGCACGACGGCGCCGCTGACGTCGCCGCGCCGCAGCCGGCCGAGCGCGTCGTTGGCGGCGGCGAGTGGCATCGCCTCGGTGGACGTGCGCACGGGCACCCGCGGCGCCAGCGCGAGGAACTCCTCCGCGTCGCGGCGCGTGAGGTTCGCCACGGATCGGAGCACGCGCTCGCCCCAGAGGATCTCGTACGGGAACGCCGGGATGTCGCTCATGTGGATGCCGGCCCACACCACCGTGCCGCCCTCCCCCACGGCGCGGCGCGCCGCCGGCACGAGCACGCCGACGGGCGCGAAGATGATCGCCGCGTCGAGCGGCTCGGGCCCCGGCGCATCGGATGGTCCCGCCCACACGGCGCCCAGCCCGCGCGCGAACGCCTGCGCCGCCTCGTCGCCGGGGCGCGTGAACGCGAACACGCGGCGGCCCTGGTGGCGCGCGACCTGGGCGATGATGTGCGCGGCCGCGCCGAAGCCGTAGATGCCGAGCGTTTGCGCGTCGCCGGCCATCACGAGGGCGCGGTAGCCGATGAGGCCGGCACAGAGCAGGGGAGCGGCCTCGACGTCGCCGTAGGCGTCGGGAATTGCGAAGCAGAAGCGCTCGTCGGCCACGACGAGTTCGGCGTAGCCGCCGTCCAGGTGGTAGCCGGTGAACCGGGCGCGCTCACACAAGTTCTCGTGTGAGGCCCTGCAGTACCGGCACGCACCGCACGTGGAGCCGAGCCACGGCACGCCCACCCGCGCGCCCTCGGCGAACCGCGATGCGCCCGCGCCGCGTGCCACCACCGTGCCGACGATCTCGTGGCCGGGCACGATCGGCAGCGGGCCGTCGGTGAGGTCGCCGTCCACCACGTGGAGGTCGGTGCGGCACACGGCGCACGCGGCCACGCGGATGAGCACCTGCCCAGGGCCCGGCCGGGGGTCGGGGAGCTCCACGGGCCGCAGCGGCGCGCCGCGCGCCGCGAGCTGCATGGCCCTCATCGAGGCGCGGCGGGCGCACGCGGCCGCACCGCGTTCGGCAGCGCCAGCCGGTTGTCGTGCGTCACGTAGCTGATCTGGAGGTCGTACCCGTTGGGCGTGGTGGTGTGATAGCTCTTGAACGCCGCCACGTGGATGTCGTCGCCGGTGGACGTGTCCGCGCGCGCGCGCAGGCCGCGCCGCTCCAGCTCGGCCTTCACGCCGTCGGTGTCCCACGGCGTGATGCCGAACGAGATGTGGTCGATGCGCGCGCCCCCGCCCCCGCGGGCGAACGCCCCCGAGCGCGGGTTGCCGCCGCGGATGATCACGTCGCCCACGTCGCCGATCATCAGCTCGTGCTGGCTGCCCTCGTCGTACGTCGGCTTCCAGCCGAGCAGGTTGGCGTAGAACGACGCGCTCCGCTTGTAGTCGGACACCGAGAACGAGAGGTGGTCGAGCCACACGGTGCTCCACCCCGTGGATTCAAAGGGAAGGGGCTCCGCGAGCTTCGCGTTGGCCGGGCCCACGCGCCGGTTCCGGGCGTTGCCGTTGCTGACCTGCACGTCCCAGCCGTCGGGGTCCTTCACGTGGAAGCTCTCGAAGCCGCCGGCGCGGTTGTCGGCCACGGGATCGAGCCCTCGCTTCCGCAGCTCGGCTTCGATCGCCCTCGCGTTCCACGGCTCGATGCCCCAGCAGAAACCCTCCACGACGGCGCGGGGCGGTGCGCCGCCGCCGCGGCCGCCACCGCCACCACGCGCGCCTGCACCCCCGGCGCGGCCACCCCGGCCGCCGCCGGTATCCGCGGGCGCGGGCCCGCCTGGCGGCAGCGCGGCGAGAGCCGGGTCTGCGCGGAAGATCATCGTGCCCCAGTCGCCGATGTCCATCACGGCCTCGCGGCCGTCGTCGCTGCGGAGCTTCCACCCCA
>JAYEKC010000627.1:3857-7690 GCA_034716715.1 Gemmatimonadota bacterium
GCCTCCTTGCGATGGTCGGCCACGCGCATGGTGATGCTGTCGAGGATCACCGTGCGCCAGCCCGTGGGAGCGAACACGGGCGGAATGGCCGTCGTGTCGCACGGCGGCGTGCCGAGCGCGCGGATGCAGCGCCCCTGCGCGAGCGCCCTCGAGAACGGCGCGACGACGGCGGCGGCGCCGAGTGCCTGGAGGAGCTGCCGGCGGGAGAATGCACCCGGCCTGGAGGGGAAGGGAGAAGGCATCGAGGTCGTCGCGGGTGGGAGTGACCTCTATATGGGCCTCGCAACGGTGGGCGGCAAGCCGCAGCCCTCCCGCACGTCGCCGCCGGCAGCCTTCCGACGCGGCGCCGCAACCCCGTAGAATTGGGCGTGACCGATCAAGGCCTGCAGTTCGTTCGCGACCACATCACGCGGGCCGACCTCGCCGCGCTGGCGGAGGCGACGTTCGGCGACATGGTCAAGGCCGTCGTGGACCTCGAGCGGGGCCTGATGGTGGTGGGCGGCGAGATGCACGCCGACGAGGAGGCCGCCCTGCTGGACGATGGCGCCCGCCAGGAGCACCTCTGGGGCATCAACCTCTATCCCGGCTCGGACGGTGACGCGTTCGTCGAGTTCGACTCGATGATCAACGTCCGGCCGCGCGCCGGCAACCGTTCGCGATCGGTCGAGAACCCTCAGGTGCAGGCCGCCATTCGCACCCTCGTCGGCCGGCTGGTGCGCCCGTGACCACGCCGGCCGTACACCGCGACATGGCGGCGGGGCGATGGCACACGCTGTCCCTCGCCGAGCAGATGGGGAACATTGGCAGCGAGGTGGACCGCGCGATCCGGGCGCGCACGCGCGGCGATCACGAGCGCTGGGAACACGCCTTTGGGCGCGCGCTGGAGCTCTTCGACCTCACGGCCGCCGACGCACGATGGCGGGGTGCGCGCCGGCGCGAGCACCTGCGCGCGCGCGAACTGTTCTGCAGCCTCTTCCACGGCGACGCCCCCGCGACGGGCGACGCCGAGTTCCTCAGTCGCTACTTCCTGCAGTTCGCCGTGGCCGCGCGCAGGAATTAACGTCCCCGGAGCGCCGTTCGCGGGGCCGCGCGCCCGGCACGGCCCGCCGTCACGCCAACTCCACGGGTCACGTCCCCATGCGCCGCATCATCGCCGCCGCCCTCGCCGTCGCCCTCGCCGTCGCCCTCGCCGCCACCGCAACGTACGCAGGCGCGCAGGCGCGCCCCTGCACCACGCCCACCACGCCCTGCGAACGCTGGCTCACGTACAACGGCGGCCCCGCGCGCTCGTTCGCGTACGGCTCGTACGCCATCGACAAGGCGAACCCGGCCATCACCCGCGCCCTGATCATGGTGCACGGGGCCAGCCGCAACCCGGACCACTATTTCGAGACGGCGATGGCCGCGGCGTTCCTGGCGGGCGCGCTCGACAACACCATCGTGCTCGCGCCCTACTACATCCAGGCCAACGACAAGCCACGGGAGAACGAGGTGGTGTGGCCGGGGAGCGGCAACAACTGGCGCTCGGGCGGCACGTCCACGAACAACCCGAAGCTGACGTCGTTCGACTTCCTCGACACGCTCGTTCGGCGCCTCGCCGACAAGAGGGTCTTCCCGAACCTCACGAAGATTGTCGTCGCGGGGCACTCCGCCGGCGGCCAGGTGGTGACGCGGTACGAGATGGCCAGCAAGGTGCACAACACCGCGGGCGTGACGATCACCTATGTGGTGGCCAACCCGTCGAGCTACGCGTGGCCCGTGGCCGAGCGTCCGCTCCCGGTGGGGAACGCGAACCCCGACGGCGCCGACAAGGAGGCCCTGGGCCCGAACGGCGAGAAGGTGAACTCGGACTTCACGTACGGCCCGTTCGACGCGAGCAAGGCGCCGCGCTACAACCAGTGGCCGTCGGGCCTCGACAGCCTCTCCGGTTACGTGGCCGGGATGACGGCCGACCAGCTCCGGAAACAACTCGTCGAACGGCCCACCACCTACCTCCTCGGCCAGGTGGACGTGCTGCCGCTCGGCGGGTTCGACTCGTCGCCCAACGCCATGGCGCAGGGGCCCACGCGACGCGCGCGCGGCGAGGCGTTCGTGAAGTACGTGAACGAGAAGATGGGCGCGAAGCACAGCGCGATCATCGTGCCCGAGTGCGGCCACAACGACCGCTGCATCTACACGACGAACGTCGTGTTCCCCGTGATCTTCCCCTGAGGAGCCGGACCATGGACAAGCAGGCGCTGCTGAAGGAGTTCGACCACGAGATGGCGGTGACGCGGCGCGTGCTCGAGCGCGTGCCCGACGGCAAGCCCGACTGGAAGCCGCACGCCAAGTCGTTCTCGCTCGCCCACCTCGCCCAGCTCGTGTCGTGGATGCCGGGGTGGATCGCGCAGGCGCTCCAGAATCCGTCGCTCGACCTGAGCGGGGCGCCGCCGTACGCAAACCACAAGACGGCGTCGCTGCTCGAGCAGTTCGACAAGAACGTCGCCAGCGCGCGGAAGGCGATCGAGGCCACCGCCGGCGACGCGTGGAACGCGGACTGGTCGCTCACCGCCGGCGGCAAGACGATGATGACGCTCAAGCGGCACGAGGTGACGCGGCAGAACATCAGCCACCTCGTGCATCATCGTGCGCAGCTGGGCGTCTACCTGCGGCTGCTCGACGTGCCGGTGCCCTCGATGTACGGGCCGACGGCCGACGAGCGCTGGAACTAGGGCGCGAGGGCAGGGCGCCGCGTGCAGGGCGCCGCGTGCATGGCGGGCACCGCCCGCCGTCCCCGGCCGGCCGTCAGAAATGGCGCTCGATCACCCAGGTGCGCGCGCGGAACCCGGCGTCGCTGATGGGCGTGCCGTAGGACAGCGGGGCAAAGAAGACGAACATCGCCGCCGCGAGGCCCGCCACCCCCCAGTAAAGCGCGGCCGAGCGCCGTGACGGGAACCGCCACGGCCGCGCGTCGTCGCCGTCGGACCACCCCGCCAGTGCGCCCACGCCCGCGACCGCGAGTGCGACGCTGAACACGAAGGCGGGAAAGTACGAGTACAGGAACAGGATGCGGGCGACGAGCGCGAACGGCAGGTAGTTGATCGCCCACGCGGCGGCGAGCAGGGCGAGCGCATCGCGGCGCGTCGCGAGCCGGGCGCGCATGGCGCCGCCGCGCAGCATCGCGGCCACGATCGCCGCCATCCCGGCGAGCGCCGCCCACCACACGACCAGGTTGCCCACGATGAGCACGTGCCCCGAGCGCGTGGTGGTGACCGAGTCGCCCTGCCACGCGTAGATCGGGTGCTTGAGGATGGGCCAGCTCCACCACGGCGACGCGCTCACGTGCGTGGACGTGACGTATTCCGCGTTGCCCGCCTGCATGGCGCGGTGCACATCCGCCATCCGGTCGGCGAACGCGCCATCGGGGCCGCCCTGCGGCAACAACGCGAAGTGCACCGCAAAGGCCGCGACGTACACCGCGGCGGGCACCACGGCGAGCCCGGCCAGTTCTCCACCGCGCGCGCGCCGCGCGAGGGCATCGCGCAGCCAGATCACGCCGACGACGCCGGGCGCGGCGAGCCCGGTCCACTTGGTGCCGGCCGCGAGGCCGCACGCCACGGCGCTCGCGCCGATCCACGCCCACCGCGCCCACCCCGTGCGGCGGCGCGCCGCGAGCGACGCGGTGATCGCGCCCAGGATGAAGAGCAGGAGTAGGCTGTCGATGAGGACGAAGCGCGAGATCGCAACGAGCGCGTTGTCGAGCGCGAGGAGCAGGGCGCCCAGGAACGCGACGCGTCGCGTGGCGCCGAGCTGGCGGAGCAGCAGCCAGAAGACGGGAACGACGAGCGCGCCCG
>JAYEKC010000628.1:0-1507 GCA_034716715.1 Gemmatimonadota bacterium
CTCCCAGGAGAGCAACGGCCACCAGGCGTTCTCGTTCGGGCTGGCCGACCCGCGCTTCCTGGGCGCGGACGTGAACGCGAGCGCGCTCATGCGCGTGCACGGGGACGGCCGGGAATGGGCGTGGAGCCTGCGCTCCAACGACCGCTCGGTCCTCGAGCCCTGGAGTGCGGCGGTGACCAGCTCACAGGTGCGGCGGTATCGGGTCGATCCCAGGAAGCAGGTGGTCACCGACATCACGCGGCGCGCCAGTGCGCTCACCGTCACGCGCCGGGTGGCGTCCAGCGACGCGGCGGTCTGGGCCGTGACAACGGGTGTCGAGCAGGAGCTGACGGATCTCGACGTGACCCGCGCACCGGCGGGCCTGGTCGGCAGTCGCGCGCATCGCGCGTTTGTGGCTCCGCTGTTTGGCGTCGCCCGGCGTTCGACGTCCTATCGGGAGATCGACTGGCTCGTGCCGGGCCAGCGGGCGAGCGAAATGCGTGTCGGCGTCGAGGGCGACTTCGTCGCGGGATTCGGCCGGGAGGTGCGCACCGGCGGGCCGGTCACGCACTGGGACGGGTGGCTGGGCGCGACCACGATGCCGTCGTCGGGAACCGTGATTACGGGTGACCTCTGGACATCCGGATACCGGGTGCGGGACTCGATCCAGAACGCGTCCGTGCGCGCGAGCGCGACCTTCTTCGGGCGCGCGCACCGGGGCACCTGGGTGGGTCGCCTCGCCGGCGAGCGGGTGTGGAGCCCCGACCCCGACGTCTTCGCGCTCTCCACCGCCGACCCGATGTTGCGCACGCTGAGCCCCACCTCACGCCTCGCGGCGCAGGCCCTGTCGGCGCAGGTCGAGCGGCGCGCGCCCCTCTACGCACAGGACGGGCGCTGGGCCCTGGATGGCGCGTTGTTTGCCGCATGGTCGGAGCGCCGGCACACGCTCGACGTCGCCGGGAATCCCGTTCGGGTGATGCAAGCGGCGATGGTCGGCGTCGGACTGCGGCAGGTCCGGGACGACCCGCGACAGTCGCCGCTGAGCATCGACATCGGCCGTACGATCACGAGCAGCCGGGGGCTGCCCAACCGCTGGATCGTCACGCTCACCGCCTCGCCGTCCCTCGGCGGCGTCCGGGTGCGCGACGGAGTCCGGGCGCCAACGCGATAACTCCCCGCAGGGCGCGCAACAAGACGGTACGGCTGGCAATGAAACGGTGATGGTCCTGCCGCGGCGGAGGCGTATCGTGCGCCCATGACCCAGGCAACGAACGACTTCGGCGAACTCGGCGAGCGGATCGCCGCCCGGTGGCTCGAACGCGCCGGCTTCCGCGTGCTCGCCCGGCGCTTTCGCGCCGGCCGCAGGGACATCGACCTCGTGGTGGAGCGCGAGGGCCTCATCTGCTTTGTGGAGGTGAAGGCGCGGGCCGGGGAGGCCTTCGGCGACCCGGTCGAGGCCGTGCACCGGCGCAAGCAGCGGTCGCTGAGCCGGTCGGCGCAGGCCTGGATAGGCCGCCACGGCCGCTCC
>JAYEKC010000629.1:0-7689 GCA_034716715.1 Gemmatimonadota bacterium
AGCAGCCTGATGATTTCATCGCTTGCGCTTGCGGCGTGCTCCGGCGCCGGTTCAACGATGGGTCCGACCGATTCAGGGCTAGGCCCGGCGGTCCTGACGGTGAGTCCGGCAGCCGGCGCGTTGGCCGTGAGCCCGTCGCAGCCCGTAACGATCACTTTCTCGATGCCCATGATGGCGGGAATGGAGAGCCGCGTGGTGTTGCACGAAGGCTCGGTCGCCGGAGTACAGGTCACTGGCACCGCCACATGGTCGGCGAACCGGACCGTGCTCACGTTCATGCCCGCCGCGCCGCTGAAGCCGGGGACGACCTATGTCATCCATCTTTCGCCTGAACTCACGGGCCAGAGCGGCGAAAAAGTCAACCTCGGATCCTGCGTCAACATCGGCGGCCAGCAGGTCACCAGCTCAATGATGAACCTTGCCCCCGGCGCGAGTATGATGAACGGGCAGTGGGGTGCGGGAATGATGGGTGAGGGATGGCGCGCCAGCGATGGCAGTTACGGCATGTACTTCACGTTCCGGACCTCGTGATGCCTTGCGCCGTGTCAGGCAAACCTCTACAAATGTCGGGGAATAACGCCGGCTTTCACTCTTTCCGGTAGCTGGCATTCTGACATCACGATGTTCACACCGCCGCGCCTAATGCTTCGTACTGCCGCCAGGGACGTCAGGTCGCCTTGGCGGCATGTCGCGGTCAGGCGCGGGTTTGGAATTCTGGCGCTCGCGCTCACAGTGTTTCAGATAGCCGCCGTACACCGGCCGGCGACCATGCGGGGAACGGCACCTCATTGTCCTCCGCAAGCTGAAGCGATGTCGAGCGGGATGCCGGGCATGGCGTCGCCAGTATTGCTCCCCGACACTCACCCGGAATTCCGGAGCCCGGCTCCGTCTCAGTCCGGTGATTGCTGCGCGAACGGGGCTGCGGGTCTTTGCGGTTCGTGTGGCTTTTTCGCCGCGCTGGAAACCGCGCCCGGCGATCAGCCGAACGCCGCTGGTATCCGCGCCGTCGGTCCGGTCATGACGCTCGGTTCGGCGGCCCACGCGGCCGACACGCCCCCTCCCCGCTCCTGACGTGATGCGTAGCGCGGCCTGACGGCCCCGCTTCCCCGTCGCGCCCCACGGGCGCCCCACGGGCGCCCGCGGGTGGCTGCGGCAACAAGGCCGCGGCCCGTTCACACCAGGATTCGGAGGGAGTTTGTCGCACGTCTTGTCATCGCGGCGCCAGCGAGCGCCGGACTGCATGGCCGCGTGCCGGGCGGTCGCAGTCCTGACCGGAGTGATCGCCGTTCTCGGCGTGCTCGGCGCGTCACGCGCCGCGGCCGCTCAGGCGCCGTCTCCGCCGCTCACCCTGGGCGCGGTTCTCGACTCGGTCGAGCATGCCAATCCGCTGATCACGGCGGCGCGAGCGTCGGCACGAGCTGCGGCCGCGGTGGTTACGGGGGCCCGGCGTCCGCCCGATCCGCAGCTCCAGCTCGGGTGGATGAACTACGTGCTTCCCGACGTCCGCCCCATGGAGTCGCTGGGGATGACGCAGCTGCAGGCGATGCAGATGCTTCCGCTCAACGGAAAGCTCCGGCTCGCCGGTGAGGCCGCCGCCGCTCGCGCGGATGCCAGCGCGGTGCGGGTGGCCGGCGCATCATTCGACCTGCGCGCCCGGGGAGCGATGGCGTTCTACGACCTCTACGCCACGGACGGCGCACTCGATGCCGCGCGTGATACGCGCCGGCTCCTCGCGGATGTCGTCGCCATCGCCGCCCGCATGTACGAAGTGGGCGAGGGACGCCAGGCTGACGTGCTCCGCGCAAACGTGGAGCTCGCGCGGATGGATGAAGACATTATCCGGATGGGCGCGATGCGCACGGCGATGGCCGCCCGCCTGAACGCCCTGGTGCTCGCGGCCGACTCTGCCACCGTCGCCGAACCGGCGATTCCGTTCTTCCCGGCCGCCGTGCCACCGCTCGACTCGCTCACCCTGCTCGCCGACGGCGGGCGCCCGATGCTTCGTGCCGCAGCGCTCGACGTCCGGGCCGCGGAATCGCGCGCCGAGCTGGCCCGGCGCGAGATCTGGCCGGACCTCCAGCTCGGCGTCCAACTCGGCCGCCAGGGTGGCGCGATGGGCGCCCAGACGATGGGCAGCCTGATGGTCGGCGCTTCGGTCCCCGTGTTCGCCGGCAGCCGGCAGCTGAAGATGCGCGAGGAGGCCGACGCGATGCGCGCCATGGCCGACGCCGACCTGGTGTCGATGCGCGCAGAGACGCACGGCGCCGTCGCAGAAGCGCTGGCCAACCTCACGCGCGCACGCCGCCTCGCGCACCTCTATCGCAAGAGCGTTCTGCCGCAGGCCGAGGCGACGGTCACCTCGTCGCTCGCGGCGTACCGCGTGGGCGACGTGAACCTGATGACGCTCCTCGACGCGCAGATGACGCTCAACCGCTATCGCCAGGAACTCTTCTCGCTCGAGGCCGACGAAGGAAAGGCCTGGGCCGAGCTCGAAATGCTCACCGGGCGCGTCCTCGTGGACGCCCGCACCGCGCAGCCGCTGCGCAGGACCGGAGGTCCCGCACGATGACTACCATCCGCAGCTTCCCGGACGAACCCGCCGGCGGCGCCGCGCCGCCGAAGTCGCTTGGCGCAATCCCGCGAGTCGTCGCGGCCGCCGTGGTGCTCGCCGCGGCTGGCGCGGCCGCGTGGTGGTTCACGCGCGAGCCCGAGGCGGCGGCCGCGCCGGCCTCCCACAATCACGCCGCCATGGCTCCCGCCGAGGCCGGCGCGTCGCCCGTGATGCTCACCGCCGACGCCGCGCGCCGCATCGGCGTGACCTTCGCGGTCGCCGGGCGCGGGCCGCTCGCCGCCGACGTCCGCACCGTCGGCCTCGTGACCTACGATGAAACGCGCGTAAAGACCATCGCGCCCAAGGTGGACGGGTACGTGGAGGAGCTGTTCGTGAACTACACGGGCCAGCCCGTGCGCGCCGGCGACCCGCTGCTCCGCATCTACTCGCCGATGCTCGTGACGGCGCAGGACGAGCTGCTCCTGGCACGCAAGCTGGCGTCCGACGTGGGCACGGATTCGAGCGACGCGTCGCGCCACGCGCAGGCCTTGCTGGAAAGCGCACGCCGCCGGCTCCGGTACTGGGACGTGCCCGATGACGCCATCGCCGCCCTGGAACGCGCGGGCCGGGCCGAGAAGACGCTCACGCTCCGCTCGCCAATCACCGGCGTCGCCGTAAGGAAGAACGTCCTCGCCGGACAACGGATCATGGCTGGCGACGCCACGTACCAGGTGGCCGACCTGTCCGAGGTCTGGCTCGAGGGCGAGGTGTTCGAGCGCGACCTGGCCGCGGTGCGCATCGGGCAGACGGTCACCGCCGATTTCGACGCGCTGCCGGGCCAGGAACGGCGAGGTCGCATTGTGTTCGTGGCACCCACGGTCACGCAGGACACGCGTACCGTGCAGGTACGCGTCTCGCTGTCGAACGCCGACGAAGCGTTGAAGCCGGGGATGTATGCCACGATTCACATCCGTGGCACCACCGGGGCACCCGTGGTATCCGTGCCGCGCACGGCCGTGCTCGTGACTGGTACCCGCTCGCTCGTGTTCGTGCGGGACGACGATGGCATGCTCACGCCGCGCGACGTGGAGCTCGGCGTCACGACGGACGACCGCGTCGCAGTGCGCAGGGGACTCAAGGCGGGTGAGACGGTCGTCGCATCGGCGACGTTCCTGGTTGACGCCGAATCGAACCTTGGCTCGGCGTTGGCGGGGATGGCCGCGATGCCGGGCATGGACATGGGCCCTGGCGCCGCGACGAGGCCACCGCCCCCGAAGGCAGGGGCGAAGACGCCGGACATGCCCGACATGCCGGGCATGCCGCACGACGCCGCTCCCCCGAAGAAGCCGTGAGGCCGCCATGTTGAAACGCGTCATTGCGTGGTCCCTCGGCAACAAGCCCATCGTCCTGCTGGCGACGCTCGGGCTGGTGGCGGCCGGCGTGTTCGCCATCCGCCGCACGCCGCTCGAGGCCCTTCCGGACCTGAGCGACGTGCAGGTCATCGTGCAGGCCGAGTACAACGAGCAGGCGCCGCGCATCGTCGAGGACCAGGTCACCTACCCGATCGCGGCCGAGATGCTGAAGGTGCCGGGTGCACGCACCGTGCGCGGCTATTCGTTCTTCGGTGTGTCGTTCGTGTACGTGATCTTCGACGACGGCACCGACATCTACTGGGCGCGCACGCGCGTGCTCGAATACCTGAATGGCATCAAGGGCAAGCTGCCGGCGTCGGTCACGCCGCAGCTCGGCCCCGACGCCACGGGACTCGGCTGGGTCTTCCAATACGCCATCGAGGACACGACGGGCCGGATGACGCTCGCCGACCTGCGCAGCGTGCAGGACTGGTATCTCCGGTACGCGCTCACGGCGGTTCCCGGCGTTTCCGAGGTGGCGAGCGTTGGCGGGTTCGAGAAGCAGTACCAGGTGGATCTCGACCCCGCCAAGCTGCTCGCGTACCGCATTCCGGTCACGCGTGTGATGGCGGCGATCGAGAACGCCAACGCCGACGTCGGCGCGATGGTGATGGAGCTCTCCGAGCGCGAATACATGGTGCGCGGACTCGGCTACCTCAAGTCCCTGAGCGACATCGAGAACGTGGTGGTAGGTGCGACCGGGGCCGGCACGCCGGTGCGCGTGGCGGAAGTGGGACGGGTGTCGGTGGGCCCGGCGGTACGGCGCGGCATCGCCGAGCTCGACGGCCGCGGCGACGCCGTTGGCGGCATCGTGGTCATGCGGTTCGGGCAGAATGCGCTGGCCACCATCCGCGCCGTGAAGCAACGGCTGGCCGAAATCGGCCCGGGCCTGCCGCCCGGCGTAGTGGTGCGCCCCGTGTACGACCGGAGCGGGCTCATCGAGCGATCCATCGCGACGCTGCGCGAGAAGCTGGTCGAGGAAAGCGTCATCGTCGCCCTCGTGTGCGTCGCGTTCCTGCTCCACGCGAGCTCGTCGCTCGTCGCCATCCTCACGCTGCCCGTGGGGATCCTGATGGCATTCGTGGCGATGCGCACCGTGCCGGTGGGCGCCGACATCATGTCACTCGGCGGCATTGCCATCGCCATTGGTGCGATGATTGATGCGGCGATCGTGATGATCGAGAACATGCACAAGAACCTCGAGCGCGCCATCGACCGGCAATCCGGCGGTGCAGGCAGGGGCGCGTGGATGCACACGTCAACCCTGACCGCCACCGAACGCTGGGCGGTGGTGAAGGAGTCGGCGCAGCAGGTGGGCCCCGCGCTGTTCTTCTCGCTACTCATCATCACGGTGTCGTTCCTGCCCGTGTTCACGCTCAGCGGCCAGGAAGGGCGATTGTTCAAGCCGCTCGCGTTCACGAAGACGTTCGCCATGGCGTCGGCCAGCCTGCTGGCCGTGACCCTCGTGCCCGTGACGATGGGGTTGTTCATCCGCGGGCGCATCTACCGTGAGCGGGCAAACCCGATCAACCGCGTGCTGCTGACGGCCTACCGGCCCGTGATGACTTTCGTGCTGCGCAACCGGTGGGGCGTGACCGCTGCGGCCCTGGCCGCGCTGGTGCTCACGTGGATCCCGTGGAAGCGCATCGGCAGCGAGTTCATGCCGCCGCTCGAAGAAGGCACCGTGCTTTACATGCCGACGACGCTGCCCGGTGTGAGCATCGCACGCGCACGGGAGATCCTCGAAAAGCAGGATCGCATTCTGAAATCGTTTCCCGAGGTGGAGCACGTGTGGGGCAAGGGCGGGCGAGCCGAGAGCGCGACCGATCCGGCGGGCCTCGACATGTTCGAGACCACCATCACGCTGAAGCCCGCGACTCAGTGGCGGCCGGACATGACCTACGACCGTCTCGTCACGCAGATGGACTCGGCGGTGCGGATGCCGGGTGTCACCAACGCGTGGACGATGCCCATCAAGGGACGCATTGACATGCTGGCCACCGGCATCCGGACGCCGGTGGGCGTGAAGGTGTTCGGCCCCGACCTCGCGGTGCTCGAGAACATCGGACGAGAGATCGAACGCGCGGTGCAGCCCGTGCCCGGCACGCGCAGCGTGTTCGCCGAGCGCGCCGTGTCCGGGTATTACCTGGACATTCAGATCGACCGCGCGTCGGCCGCGCGGCACGGACTCAACGTGGGCGACGTCCAGGCCGTGATCGCCACGGCCATCGGCGGCATGGTCATCACGCAGACCGTGGAGGGTCGCGAACGCTACGGCGTGCGCGTGCGCTACCCGCAGGAACTGCGCGATACGCCGGAGAAGCTTGCCGCCGTGCTCGTTCCAATGGCGATGTCGCCGGCCGGCGGAATGTCGGCGACGGGGGGGATGGCGATGGGTGCCGCTTCGGGCGGCGGCACCAGCGGCGTGGCGCAGATTCCACTCGGCCAGCTCGCCACCATCAGGCCCGTCGCCGGCCCGATGGTCGTCCGCACCGAGGGCGCGCAGCCCACGGCCTGGGTGTACGTGGACGTCGTGGGCCGCGACATCGGCGGCTACGTCCGGGAGGCACAGGCCGCCGTGGCCCGACAGGTGATGCTGCCGCCCGGGTACAGCGTGGTGTGGAGCGGACAGTACGAGTACATGCAGCGCGCCAAGGCCACGATGCGGCTCGTCATTCCGGCTACGCTGGCCATCATCTTCCTGCTCCTCTATTTCAACTTCCGGCGCGTCGGTGAGTCGGCCATCGTGATGCTCACGCTGCCGTTCGCGCTCGTGGGCGGCCTCTGGTTCATCTGGGCCCTCGGTTACAACTGGTCCGTGGCGGTGGCCATCGGATTCATCGCGCTGTCCGGCGTGGCGGCGGAGACCGGCGTCGTGATGCTCATCTACCTCGACCACGCGTGGCGCGAGCGCCTGGCGTCCGGGCGCACGCTCACGCGACGCGACGTGTACGAGGCCGTCATGGAAGGCGCCGTGGAGCGTGTACGGCCGGTCGTGATGACAGCCACGGCCATCGTGGCGGGCCTCGTGCCCATCCTCTGGTCCGCCGGCACCGGCGCGAGCGTGATGAAGCGCATTGCGGCGCCGATGGTGGGCGGAATGCTGAGCACCACCGTGCTGACGCTGCTCGTGATTCCCGCCGTCTATTCACTCTGGAAGGAACGCGGCGTACCCGCGGCCGAGGCGCACCCGGCGCCGGCCGCCGAGACGCCGGATACCGTGGAGGTTTGATGCACACGAACACAGGCAGGTCTCATCATCAGCACGGCGCTTCCCGCCGCTGGTTCATTGGCGCGGCGGGCGTGGGCCTCGCCGCGGTCGCCGTGCCACTGCTCTTTCGCGGACGCGAGCGCGCGGCGGTCCGGTCGGCACTGGCAACGGCCGGCGATGACGCGGAGATGGTGGTGTACAAGAGCCCCACGTGCGAGTGCTGCGGCAAGTGGATCGAGCACGTCCGCAACGCCGGGTTCCCGGTGCGCGTCGTCGAACAAGCCGACGTGACGCCGGTCAAGGAGCGGCTGCACGTCCCGACCTCGGTCTACTCGTGCCACACGGCCACCGTCGGTGACTACGTCGTCGAGGGTCACGTCCCGGCCACCGACATCGCACGGCTGCTGAAGGAACGGTCGCCGGTGGCCGGCGTGGCTGCGCCGGGCATGCCGGCCCGCGCTCCGGGGATGGACCTCTCCGGGCCGAGCTACGACGTGGTGGCCTTTGGGCACGAC
>JAYEKC010000630.1:0-1504 GCA_034716715.1 Gemmatimonadota bacterium
CTGTGAACGCCGCAGAGGCCATCCCTGACCCATTCGTCGTGACGGTTTGCTCTGAGACCATCGTGTCCGTATGCACCCACGCGCCATCCTCGGGACGCTGTGTCCACGTCCTGCGATCCAGCTGAAGCAGGATCTCTTGCTCACCCACGCCGTTCCCCAGCCAATCCACCATCCACAGGTCGATCGCCAGCCGCTCCTTCACCCTCACCACCCGCGACTTGGGCAACAGCCCGAGATAGTGCTCCCAGGCGTGCAGGGTCAGAGAACCTGTGCCGACAGCGCCCAATGCCGAAGCATTGGCCGGATCCATCGCCGTGACCTCCACACGCCACACCTGGGACCAGGCGTCACCCGTGGCACTATCAGCACTCAGCGATACAAGCGTCGCCGGCAGCTCGAGCACGTATCGCCCGTCCCTGTCCGCGACCGCCGTGCCCTTGGCGACCAGTCTGCCGGAGACCTCGTTAGTGGGCGGCTTCCACACCCAGCCCTCTTCAGTCGGCGCAAACTCATAGGGCTTCGCATACACCGACCACGTCAGCAGCGCGCCTGCGACACCACCTCCCGCAAGATCATCGGTCTGCACCACGAATCGGGCCGTCGCCCCTTGCACAATGTCGGCGTCCTCCACCGTCACGCGCACTGCAAAGTCGGGACCTCCGCCAGGCATCACGGTGATGGCGGCACTGGCGAGCGTGACCTGGCCGGCATCCTGCCCCGGCGCCGCGCCCAGGACCTCCACAGCATACGCACCCGCCGGCAGTGACTCGAGCAGGAATATCGCCGCATCAAACCGCCCGGTCTCCGAAAGAGGCAAGCTGCGCTGATCGACAACGACCTCGTCCGGCCCCCGCAGCGTCAGCGTGATCGATTCACCGAACCTGAGCGGGCGGTACTCACCCGCCAGATCCTCGCGGACGAATCCGGAGATCTGCACGCACTGTCCGGGCAGGACAACAGAGCGATCCGTATGCACAAACGCCCGAGCAGGAAGCTGTGGATTCAAATCGGTCGGAATCCCAAACTGCAACGGCACAGCCGTGTTCGCCGGGGTCACCAAGGCGAACCCAAAGCCCTCAGCGTCGGGGCTGCCCGTGACAGCGACCAGCACATCGTCAAGACCATCGCCACTCGGGCGCGGCAGCCGGGCCAAGCCATCCGCGTCGGTCGTGCCGCCGGCGATGAGCAGGCCATCGGCGTCCAACAACTGCACCTCGGTCCGCGTGACCGGTGCGCCGGTCGACAGATCGGCAACCCACACCACGGCCTCAGACTCACTCAGTTTGACCATCACATACCGGTCGACTACGGCCAACGACACACGCCGCGCCGGGGCAGCATCGCCCGCCGGCTGCCACGAAAGCTGGTAGAGCCCGGTCGGCAGCGCACCGCCCAACCGTCGTAGCGTGACAGTCACCGGTTCCATCGTGTTCGGCGTCAGGTCAAACGCCTCGGACCACTCCCGGAGAAGCTCGCCGCCGCTAGGATCGGCCCCGGTCACCGC
>JAYEKC010000631.1:0-1502 GCA_034716715.1 Gemmatimonadota bacterium
GACGGCGCTGGCGGCCGTCACCGGGTGGTTCGAGCGCCACGGGGTGACCGAGCCCAACCCGCTCCCGCACGGGGAGGACCTCGTGGACGAGGTTGAGTTCGACATGGCCGCCTACCTGCGCTCTCTGTGGAATGAGGAGCAGCAGAAGTGGCACCCGATCTTCTTCGGCCCCGCCGAGTGGCGCGCGCCGCGCTGGGTGCCGGGCTTCCTGTATGACATGCGCATGGGCATCGAGCTGGGGAATGACGCGGCGGTGCGCGAGCGCGTCCGCGAGCGTTACGATCACGTCGTCAGCCTCAGCGGGCTGCGCCCGGTCGCCCAGGATGAGGGCTATCACTTCGCGGGGCCGGCCGAGCGCCTGCTACGGGAGAGCGACACCGTGACGGACCTCATCGCCTCGCAGCGTGATGACGGCTCGTGGCGCTTCCACGCGCACGTTGCGACCTCCGGCGTGTTCGAGGGCCGCGACTACGGTGAGCTGGGGCCGGACAATGCCGCCGAGGTCGGCACCTGCGCCCGCAACGCCTGGCGGCTGCTGCGCTTCGCGAAGATGACCGGCGACGAGGCGGCACGCGAGGCCGGGCTGCGCGCGCTGGACTTCATGGAGCGGTTCGAGGTGCCTCGCGCCGCGCAGGTGTGGGAGGTGCCGGTGCACACCCCGGACGTGCTCGCCTCCGCGGACGCGTGCGAGGCCTGCCTGGAGGGCTACCTGCTCACCGGCGACGAGCATCACCTTCAGCGCGCCGTCTACTGGGCGCGGACCGGCCTGCCCTTCATCTACCAGTGGGACGTCGAGGGCTCTGAGTTCGTCCGCCACGCGTCGATCCCCGTCTTCGGCGCCACGTGGTTCACCGGGAGCTGGTTCGGCCGCCCCGTTCAGTGGAACGGCCTCGTCTACGCCCGCGCGCTGCTGCAGCTCGCCGAGCACGACGACTCGCTCGACTGGCGGCGCCTCGCCCGCGGAATCACCGTCAGCGCCATGTACCAGCAGTACACCGACGCCGAGCACCAGGCCCTGTGGCCGGACAGCATCAGTGCCATCGACGGCAATGCCTCGGGCGCGAACTTCGCCCCGCGGCGTATCCTGAACGCCACCTACCGGCTGATGGGCCTGCAGCCGATGCCGGTCACCGCCGTCGCGGATACTGATGACGGGCCGATCCCGGTGACCGCCGCCGGTCGCGTGGGTGACCCCGAACTGCGGGACGGCGCGCTCCGGTTCACCGTCACGTACGAGCCGCCGCAGACAGGCTACGCCACCGTCTGCCGCGTCTCGCGACCCGATGCGGTGATCGTCAACGGGACGCCCGCGCCAGAGGTGGAGCTGCCCGTGGAGGCCGAGCCGCCCTGCTGGCGATACGTGCAGCAGCCGGCGATGGTCGAGCTGCGCCTCGACGGCTCCGGCGCGCACGAGGTGGAGCTTGCCCGCGTCACATACCGCCCGGGGCGGCTCAGCCCCGACCCCGCCCGGGAGCTGACCTTCACCTTCGACGCTGGCGCGC
>JAYEKC010000632.1:0-1502 GCA_034716715.1 Gemmatimonadota bacterium
GGCGTCGCCGGACGCGGCCCGGTTGGTCGCGCGAAGATCCGGATAGATCGCCACGATTTCATTCCCGTTGTTCGGGACGGTGTAGATCGTCGCAAGGGAGGTCGTCAGTGCGGCGTCAGTCGCCGTGTATTGCTGGCCCATGTCAGTACCTCAAGGAGAGCAACAGGTGCGTGTCGGCGACGGCTTCGTCGTCGGGCGGTGCGTCTTGGGCAGCCAGCCCAGCGGCTTCGTCGATCACGTCGACCGCATCCCGCAGGACGATCGCCTCCGCAGCCGTGCCAATTGCGGTGTATCCGCCGGCCGATCCGACCGCCACGACGCTGTCAGAAGTCATCAGGCCGCCGGTCGAAGCGCCGTCGTGGTAGGCGATGCGGCGCAGCCCACGGAAGACAGAAGCACCGTCGCCGGTGCCTGCCGTGAGCGTACCCGTGGTCGGGCCCTCAGCAAGCGAGGTGACGTTGTTGGACGTGCCGCCGAGCAGGCCGTAGCCCTGAAGGCGAGCACGCTCGTCGCGATAAGCCTTGGCCGCTTGGGCACTTGTGGACGCTGTTGCGCTAAGGCGCAAAAGGGCGATCTTGCCATCGCAGACGTCAACGAGCGCTCCGTTGTATGTGATGACGCCCACCCGGAACGTCGCGGACGCGTTGGCCAGCGAGCCCACCGGAGACGAGGTGCTGGCAACAACCCGACCGTTAACGAGCAGCTCAATCAAGCTGCCCGTCCGCCGCAGCCTCAAAGCAGAAACGGTCCCCGTCACAATGGGGCCGGTCAGAGTAACACTTCCCGATGCCCCTCCGAGCCGCGCCCTAACCGCCCCATCGGGTGCGGTTTGCAAGATTATGTATGCGCCGTCTCCGAACGTACTTTCTCCGGCGTCCTGGTAGCTCACAAAACTGTCGAGAGTCCCAACGTTCGAGGCCCAAAGACTGATATCGAAATCACCGTCGAAATCGAAATCACCGTCGTGGGCGCGGCTGTAATAGTTGGCGGTCGTGAAGGGTCCGTGCCAGACAAGGTCAGTGTTGGCATCTGCCGTCCGCGACAACGTGCCGTTGACGGTCAGGGTGTTCCCAGCGCCCGACCGATCGGGCACCGTGCCGCCCGTGATTGTGCCGGTCGTGCCGTCGCAGAGGGTCGCCAGCTTGCAGTCGCCCACCATCCAGCCAGTGGCATAATCCTTGGTGATGTGGGCGACGGCGGATTTTGAAAGGTCGGGTTCACGGGCGATCAGCGTCAGCCCGACTCCGCTTGCAACCGCGCGCGGGCTTATCCCGTTAGTCCCCGAGCCCAACCTGCGGGGTGTTGTGGATACTGAGTTGAGGAAGTTGGTGTAGGCACCGCTCCAGGAGGACTCAGTTGTGTCGCTATAAGGGAGGGCTCCGAAAAACCATGCGTCGGTTCTGCCCAAATACAACAGGCCGTCAGCCCCCAGCGCCACAGAGCCGTAGCCCGACGCGTAGGTCACATCCACCACGCGCCCGTCCGGGTGGATCACGCTGGCG
>JAYEKC010000633.1:0-7660 GCA_034716715.1 Gemmatimonadota bacterium
GCCAGGTGAGGCCCTCGAAGATCGCGCGCGTGGACTCCTCGGTGCTCCGGGCCTTGTCGGTGTCCTCAATGCGGAGGAGGAACTGGCCGGCGTGCTTTCGGGCGAACAGCCAGTTGAAGAGCGCCGTGCGGGCGCCACCGACGTGGAGATAGCCGGTGGGGGACGGGGCGAATCGGACGCGTACGGACACGGTTGTTGGTTACGGAGACGGAGGGATTCGAACCCTCGATACAGGTGTTAGCCCGTATAACGGTTTAGCAAACCGCCGCCTTCAGCCTCTCGGCCACGTCTCCCGTTGGAGAGCGGGAAAGGTAGACGGGTGGCAGAGGGTGGGGCAAACCCGCCCCGGCCCCGCTCCCTGTCTACCGTCTACTGTCTACTGTCTACTGTCTACTTCCCACAGCGGAGGGCACAGGATTCGAACCTGTAAGCGGCTTTCACCGCGGCGGTTTTCAAGACCGCTGCCTTACCAGTTAGGACTAGCCCTCCCGGTCCGGAATCTCGCCGTTCGTTCCGGGTGACACAACGTTCCGTTGGTGGCCACGCTTGGCGCGGCGGCCGTCGGGGCCTACCTTTACCGGACGCCAGCCACACACGACCCGACCCCGTTCGAATGACCGACATCCCCGAGGACGCCAAACCGGCACTGGACATGCTTCGCGGCGTGGGCGGCGACCAGATGGTCGCGATGCTCATGCGAACGTTCATCGACTTCGGCGACGAGCGGGTGTCCAAGCTCGTCGAGGAGGCGGAGAACCGCCGCTGGGAGGAGGTGGCCAGCATCGCGCACGCCATCAAGTCGAGCGCGCGCCAGCTCGGCGCGCTGGCCCTGGCCGACGCGTGCGCCGCCACCGAGGAAGCCGGGCGCGGGGGCGACACGGGGAAGGCGGCCGCGGGCGTGACGGCGATCCGTGAGGCGTTTGCCGCGGCCCGCCCCTGGATGCAGGCGCTCGCCTCGACGGCTTCGGCGTAGCCGTCCCCACGGGGCCGCCGGTCCCACGCGACGTTTGCGGCGCGCGCGGGAGCGCGGCGCGCCACCCGCGTCAGGGCGTCTTCTTCGCCGGTTCCTTCGTCACGGGGACCTTCGCCTTCCCGACGGCCGTGTCGCCGCCGGGCAGGAGCGGAACCTGCGACGTGTCGTCGAGGACCACCTGCGAGTCAAGGTGCGCCGCGCGCGCCACGGCCGCCGCGCGGTGGAGCGTGGCCGCCGCCTCCAGCCCCTTGCCGTGCGAGCGCTGCACGGACGACAGCAGATAGCCGAGGTTCACGTACAGGTACGGGATGCCCACGGAGGGCCGGTCCACCCAGTCGCCCTTGAACACCAGCGACTCGGGCCCCTTGAACTCCTTCCACAGCGCCTCGGTGCGCGGGACGTTCATGAAGCCGTCGCCGGGCACGTCGACGATGTCGCCGCCCGGCTTCACCGAATCCGGCATCACGCGCCTGGCGAGCCCCTCGGTCACGAGGTACGCTCCGAGGCCGAGGTTGTCGAACGGGTAGCCTGCGCTGGTGCGGCTGAAGTACACGGGCCGGTTTCCGTCCTTGATCATCTGCAGGACGAGCACGTCGGCCTTCTGGAGGAACTGCTTCGGCACCACGGCGCGGATCTTCCCGGCCTCGAACAGCTGTGCCTGCGGCAGGTCGTACCCGAGGGGGATGGCGTCCACCTGGTCGATCGTCAGCGACAGCGCGGGCCCCTTCGGCTTCGGCCACGTCTTGTCGCGGTACGCGGCCGGGCCCTTCGCGGCGTCGTAGTCCTCGGTCTTGCGCCGGATCATCTGGCGCGCGTACCAGTCGGTGTTGAGCAGCGAGGTGTTGGCCACGAGCACGTCGCGCCGTACGCCGAGCACCTCCTGGGCGTACCAGAGCGGGAACGTGTCGTTGTCGCCGACCGTGACGAGGACGCCGTAGGGCTCGACCGAGTTCAGCAGATCGACGGCGAAGTCGGCCGTGTCGGTCTGCCCGCGGCGCGACGCGGAGTCCCAGTTGGCGAACAGCGGCACGAACGCGAGGAGCAGGATGGGCGACGTGGCGAGCCAGTTGCGGCGCGGCGGGAGCTCCACGGTGGTGGTCCCGAGGGTGCGCTGCTCGGTGCCGAGCAGGGCCGCCAGCGACTCCCACAGGTACGTGAACCCGAGTGCGGCCCACACGCTGAACGCCGAGAAACTCCAGAGGTAGAAGTAATCGCGGTCGCGCACCTCGCGGGGCACGCTCTCGCCGAGTTCCGGCGCCTGCGACGCCCCGTACAGGAAGTTCAGGTAGTAGATCAGGACGAGCGTGAGGGTGAACATCAGCGGCCCGAAGAACGTGAAGCTCCGGGGGTCGCGTTTGTAGTGCACCCAGCCGCCGAGCAGGCCGAGGACGAGGAAGATGGCGGCGAGGGCGCCCTGGAGGCCGGGCCGCTCGTCGTGGGCGTCGCGCACCCACTGCCACTTGAAGTAGTACCACCACATCCCGATCTGCGCGGAGAAGGGAACGCCGCGGCGGTCGGACAGGGCGGGCTTGCCGTACTGCTCGCGGTTGAAGTTGTACATGAAGGCGTCGTACGTGCCCTTCGAGAAGGTGCACCCGACGGTGATCTTCTCGCGGCAGCCGGTCGGCTCGCCTTCATTGATGGCGGGGAAGTACGCCGCGCGAATGGGTTGCGTGGCGAACGACGACCCGCCCAGCGCGAGCATGCCCACGCAGACGGCGAGCAGCTTCCACCGCAGGATGGTCTTCGGCCGGCGGATGAGCACGGCGAGCCCGACGGCGGGCGCCGGAAGCATGCCGGCCATGTGCACACCGTAGCCGAGGCCGATGAGGTAGGCGATGAGGATGAGGACCTTGTCGGCCTTGGGGCCGTCCGGGTCGTCGCACCAGCGGACGGTGAGCCACGCGACGATCGCGAGGAGCGCCAGCGAGACGGTATAGACCTTCTCGTTGACCACCGACTGCGCCCACACGGTGAACGACGTGGCGCCGATGAGCACCGCGAGCGAGCCGCCGGCGATGCGCTGCCAGCGCTCGGTGAACCAGCCCACGAGCACGCGTTCGGTGATGAGGAACCACATCCCGGCGGCGATGGCGCTTGACAGGGCCGCGAGGAGGTTCACGCGCATCGCCACGGTGGGGGCGATGGGCAGGATGCTGAACACGCGCCCGATGAGGACGAACATCGGGTTGCCGGGCGGGTGCGGGATGCCGAGGGTGTACGCGGCCGCGATGTACTCGCTCGTGTCCCACATCGCCGTCTCCGGCGAGAGCGTGATCACGTAGAGCGCCAGCACGACGAGCGACGCGATCGTCGCCGCGAGGTAGCTGGGCCGATAGTCGAGGGACGAGCCGCCGTTGGTAGCCATCAGGTTGGATCGGGTCCGGTGTGGGACAATCGCCTAATTTCGCGCTGCGGGGGGCCCGCCGGAAGGCGCGGCCGGCCGCGGCGTGCTAGTGCCGGAAGGTCCGGCGGCCCGTGAACACCATCGCCATGCCGTGTTCGTCGGCGGCGGCGATGACTTCGGCGTCGCGCACCGACCCGCCTGGCTGCACCAGTGCCCGTACCCCGGCGGCGGCCGCTTGGTCCACGCCGTCCCGGAACGGGAAGAAGGCGTCGGAGCCGAGGGCCGAGCCGGCCGTCTCGTGCCCCGCCGCCCGGGCCTTGTGCGCGGCGAGGAACGACGCGTCGACCCGCGACATCTGCCCGGCGCCGATCCCGATGGTCGCGCCGCCACGGGCGAGCACGATGGCGTTGGATTTCACGCCGGCCACGGCGCGCCACGCGAAGAGCAGGTCGGCGTGCTCCTCGGGCGTGGGCGCGCGCTTCGTCACCACCTTCCAGTCGAGGTCGTCGAGGCGGGGGGAGGGCCGCTCCTGCACGAGGAGCCCGCCACGCACGCGCTTGTAGTCGTGCGGCGCCGTGGCGCCGGGCCGGCCCACCAGCACCCGCAGGTTCTTCTTCGCGGCCAGCGCGTCGAGCGCGCCGGCGGAGAAGGCGGGCGCAACCACGCACTCCACGAACAGCGACGACACCAGGCCGCCTGCCTCGTCGTCCACCGGCGTCGAGAACGCGATGACGGACCCGAACGCGCTCACGGGGTCGCACGCGAGCGCCTTACGGTACGCCTCGCCCGGCGCCGGGCCCACGGCGAGGCCGCACGGCGTGGTGTGCTTGACGATCGCGCACGCGCACTCGTTGCCGAACGGATCGAGCGCCAGCAGCGCGCCCTCGAGGTCGAGCAGGTTGTTGAATGACAGTTCCTTGCCGCCGCGCTGCTCCAGGGCCGAGAGTCCGGCGCCCTGCTCCTCGACGTAGAACGCCGCCTTCTGTTCGGGGTTCTCGCCGTACCGGAGCGCCTGGCGCCGCTCGAAGGCCAGCGCGAGGCGCTCCGGGAACTCGTCGCCGCGCTGCGCCGCGAACCACGCGGCGATCGCCGCGTCGTACGCCGCCGTGTGCGCGTATACCTTGGCGGCGAGCTCGCGCCGCAGCTCCGTGGCGTCCGCGGGGCCACCGAGGGCCGCCAGCACGCGGCCGTAGTCGCCGGGGTCCACCACGACGGTGACGGACGCGAAGTTCTTGGCCGCCGACCGGAGCATGGACGGCCCGCCGATGTCGATCTGTTCGATGACGTTGTGCGGCGCCACGCCGGCCTTGCGCGCCGTTTCGCGGAACGGGTACAGGTTGACGCACACCACGTCGATGGGCGCGATGCCGTGCTCGGCGATCACCCGCATATGGTCGGGCAGGTCGCGCCGCGCGAGGAGGCCGCCGTGCACGGCCGGGTGCAGCGTCTTCACCCGCCCGTCGAGCATCTCCGGGAACCGCGTCACCTCGCTGACATCGCGGCACGCGAGCCCGGCGTCGCGGAGCGCGCGCGCCGTGCCCCCCGTGGACACGAGGTCGTAGCCCAGGGCGGTGAGGCCGCCGGCGAACTCGACGAGGCCGGACTTGTCCGAAACCGACAGCAGTGCGGAAGGCATGAAGGCGGGGAAAGCGGAAGCGGGAGATTGGAAGCGGTGGGGCTCGCGAACACCGGGACGCGACCGGGCGGCCGATTTCTGCAACCTAGTCGCTGGTCGCGGGGGCGAGGCGTACGTGCACGTCCGGCGGCGGGTTGGCGAATAGCGCGCGCGCCGCGGGATCCACGTGCGCGTGGCCGCGGGCGTCGAGCAGGACCAGGCCGGCGGCGAGGGCGTGGACGCTGCGGGGCAGGAGGAAATGCTCGCCGCCGAGCACGCGCGCCGCGAGCGTATCGGCCGTGTCGCCCGGTTGCACGGGCACCTGGGCCCACGCGAACGCCGCGCCGCGGTCGTACGCGGCGTCCACGAAGTGCACCGTCGCGCCAGACGCCGTGTCGCCTGCGGTGAGGACGGCGCGGTGGACCCGCGCGCCGTACATCCCGGGGCCGCCGTGCTTCGGCAGGAGCGCCGGGTGCACGTTCACGATCCGCCCCGCGAACCGCGCGGTCACCAGGGCCGGGATGAGGCGAAGGTACCCCGCGAGCACCGCCAGGTCTGCGCCGTGGCGCTCGAGCATGGCGACGAGGGCGTTGCCGTCGGCCGGGTTGGCGAGCACCTCGGCGGGTACGCCGGCGGCGGCCGCACGCGCGAGCGCGCCGGCACCCGCGCGGTCGCTGACCACAACCACGACGCGGGCAACGGGCGAGGCGGCGTCGTTGAAGTACGCGAGCAACGCGCCGAGGTTCGACCCGCCGCCCGACGCGAACACCGCGAGGCGGCGGGGCGCGACGGGTGCGGCGGGGCCTGGCGTCACTGGCCGACCGCCGCCTCCATCGCGGCGATGAGCGAGGGGATCACGGTCAGCTCGGCGCGCGCCCGGGCCATCTCGTCGGCCGGCGTGGACGGCGACGGCACGAGGATGCCGCGGCCGCCGTAGTGGAGCGCGGGCTCGATGTCGCGCCACCGGTCGCCGATGAAGACCGAGGTGGCCGGGTCGATTCCATGGTCGCGGGCGGCGCGCTCGAAGAGCGCGACGCCGGGCTTGCGGCACTCGCAGTGGCCGGTGAAGTCGGGGTGGTGCGGGCAGTGGTACTCGGCGTCGACGAACGCCCCGAACTCCGCGAGCAGGGAGCTCATGCGCTGGTGGACCGCCTCGTAGTCGCGTTCGGTCAGCTTGCCGCGGGCGATGCCTGACTGGTTGGTGACGACCACGACGGGCATCTGGCGGTTGTGGGCGATGCGGAGCGCGAGGGCCGCGCCGGGCATGAGCTCCACGTCGTCGGGGCGGCCGACGTACCCGATGTCCTTGATGAGCGTGCCGTCGCGGTCGATGAAGATCGCGGCGCGCGTTTCCCGCAGCGCCTCGCCGGTGGCGGCGCTCCGGATGACGGACGTGCGGCGCCGCGGCCCCGAGATGGGCCCCGAGCCCGGCTCCTGCGGGCCGGACCCCGGTTCATGCAGGCCACCGCCCGGCTCGCGCGGGTCCGTCACGACGCCACCGCCGCGCGGACGACGTCCACCAGCACCTCGTCGTGCGCTTCGGGCACGGTGCGGAGGTCCAGGTGCAGCCGGTCCTCGATGGCGCGCCCCACCACCGGCAGCCGCGCGGCACGCAACGTGGCGTCCATGGCGGCCGCGGGGGCGCCGTCGAGGCGCACCGCGGCGGAGGGAATCCGCGCGGTGGGAAACGCGCCACCGCCCACCGTGGCGTCCGTGGCGACCACCGTGCACGGGGCGCCTGCCTGCGCGAGGTCCGCGGCCACGGCGGTCGCGCGGGCGCGCACGTCGTCCGCGGCAACCGTGAGCATCCGCAGCACCGGAATGCCGGCGACGGCGTCGGCCGGCCGGCGGTAGAGCTCGAGCGTGGCTTCGAGGGCGGCGAGCGTGAGCTTGTCCACGCGCACGGCCCGGGCCAGCGGATGGCGCCGCATGGCGTCGACCGCCTTCGCGCGCCCGAGCACGATCCCCGCCTGCGGCCCGCCGAGGAGCTTGTCGCCGCTCATGAGGACGAGCGTGGCGCCGGTGCGCACGGTTTCGGGCGCCGTCGGCTCGCCGGCGAGCCCCCACGCCGAGAGGTCGAGCATCAGGCCGCTGCCGAAGTCGTGCACGAGGGCGATGCCCGCGCGCGCGGCAACCGGCGCGAGCTCGGCCGGGCGCACCGACGCGACGAACCCCTCCTGCACGAAGTTGCTGCGGTGCACCGACACGATGGCCGCCGTCCGGTCGGTCACGGCGCGCTCGTAGTCGGCGGCGTGCGTGCGGTTCGTGGTCCCGACTTCGACAAGGTGTGCGCCGCTCGCGGCCATGATCTCGGGCACGCGGAAGCTGCCGCCAATCTCAACGAGCTCGCCCCGGGAGATGATGGCCTCGCGCCCGTCGGCGTGCGCCGCCAGCGCGAGGACGAGCGCGGCGGCGCAGTTGTTCACCACCATCGCGTCCTCCGCGCCCGTCAGCTCGCGCAAAAGTGCAGTGCAGTGCGCGTGGCGCGAGCCGCGCGTGCCCGCGGCGACGTCGTACTCGAGGTTCGAATACCCGCTCGCCACGTCGGCCATGGCTGCGAGCGCCGCCTCGGCGAGCGGGGCGCGGCCGAGGTTGGTGTGCAGCACGACGCCCGTCGCGTTGATCACCGGCCGCAGGGACCGCGCGAGCGTACGGTCGACTTCGGCGGCGATCGCGGGCCCCCAGCCGTTGGCCGGCGCGCGGGCGGGGTCGCGCCGGGCGGCGG
>JAYEKC010000634.1:0-1500 GCA_034716715.1 Gemmatimonadota bacterium
GCAGCCTCACCGGGCCGCGCGCAGAACGACTCCCACTGCGTGAGCGGGATGTTGCACACCGCGCCCGCGCCGCGGCCGCCACCACCGCCACCGCCACCGCGCCCGCCGCGGCCACCGCCCTGGGGGGTCGGCGGCGGCGTGAGCAACTCCTGCACCCGCGCCAGCGCGGCCGTATCGTACTTTGCCTTGCGCAGCGAGTCGAGCACCATCGGCGCGCGCACCGCGCGCAGCAGGCTGTCGCGCCGCGCGGCGGCCGACGTGGTGGGCGCCGCCGCCTCGACGCGCCGTTGGCCACTGAAGTTCCACGTTACCGTGTGCAGGCCCGGCGTGCCGGGGCCCGTGAGGCTGGCGATCGTGTCGCCCGCGACGTCGGTCACGAAGAGCCGCGCCGCGCCGGACCCCGACGCCACGCGGTACGAGATGGCCGCGCCGTACGGCGGCGCCGCGATCTGGAAGAACTGCTGCGCGTTGCCGTTGCCGCTGGCGGCGAGCGTGGGGCCCTCGCCCCACTGGAACCCCGTCTTCGGCGCGAACAGGTACGCCGCCGACGCCATCGTCTTCGCCGTCATCTGCTGGAGCGGCGTGATGTCGGCGATCCAGAAGCCGCGGCCGTGCGTCGCCGCGATGAGCTCGCCGTCACGCGGGTGGATCTTGAGGTCGAACACGGGCACCGACGGCAGGTTGGCGGCGAACTTCGTCCAGTGCGCGCCGCGGTCGAGCGAGGCGTACACGCTGAGCGAGCTGCCCACGAACAGCAGGTCCGGGTTCTTCACGTCCTCGCGGATCACGTGCAGGTAGTCGGCCGGGCTGTCGGCCGGCAGGTTGTTCGCGATGGAACGGAACGTCTTGCCGCCGTCGTTCGTCGCGTACACGTACGGCGTGAAGTCGTTCCAGCGGTGGTTGTCGAACGTCACGTAGAACGTGAGCGTGTCGAAGTGCGAGGGCTCGATGCGCGAGACGAACAGTTCCTTCGGCAGGCCCGGGAACCGCGACGTGAGGTCCTCCCACGTGCCGCCGTCGTTGCGCGTCATCCACACGTTGCCGTCGTCGGTGCCCGCGAAGAGCATTCCCGGCTTGACGTACGACTCGGCGAGCGCGACCACGGTGCCGTAGGTCTCGGCGCCCGTCGCGTCCACGGTGATGCCGCCGGTCCACGTGACCGACGTGTCGATCTTGGCCCACTGCTTTTTCGAGAGGTCCGGCGAGATGGGATGGAACACGGTCTCGGCCTGGTCGCTGCTCTTGAGCACGCGGTTGCCGGCGAAGTAGATGACCTTCGAGTTGTGCGGCGAGAGGAAGTACGGCGAGTTCCAGTTGAAGCGGAGCGCGAGGTCGACGGAATCCTGCTTCTGCTGCGCGCGGAGCCGGTCCACGAGCGCCTTGGTCTCCTTCGACATCGGCTTCGAGGGGTCGCCCGCGACCACCGCGATGGAATCGTCCCACCTGCGGTAGCCCTCCTGCCACGACGGCTTCTGGAACGCCTTGCGCTCGCCGGTCTTC
>JAYEKC010000635.1:0-1500 GCA_034716715.1 Gemmatimonadota bacterium
ACCGCTGTCCGCCGATCGCCTGCGCGTCATCTGGAGCGGCGCGCGCATCCTCGGGCGAGATCGCGCCACGCACTGGGACGGCCGCCTCGACGTGGAGGGCGCGTGCATCGACGACGCGCGCGCGTGGGCCTTCGACGGGCCGCAGGAGGGCCTGATGGAGGTGACCGCGCGGTCCGTCGCCTGGGAGTCGATCACCACCGGCGATGAGGACGGCCTCGATCTGCGGCTGAGCGACCTCGACGCCGCGCGCCTGCGCTTCACGTCCGGCCCCGCGCAGTTCGAGTGCGAGCCGGCGGATCTGGGCCGCGAGCCGATGGTCGTGGAGGCGGGCGGCATCGACCAGCGCGTGTCCGTGCAGCGCCTGCCGGAGGACGATCCGCCCATGTCGGTGACATTCACGCACTCCGACGATCCTCCGGAGGGCGTAAGCGCGTACTGGGTGCGGGTGACGCAGGATGACGGCGCACACGCGTGGTCGAGCCCGGTGTTCGTCGAGCGCGACTAACCACGTAGGGCGGGGACGGGACCGTTCGCACCGCGCAACGACGCACGGGCGAGGCGCCCGTGCCACGGAATGGCAAACGGCAAAGAACAACCGCGCCGTTGCCATCCTGTCGTTACCTGCCACTTCCCACTCGCAAGTTGCACCTGCCGTTACCCGTGCGCGCTCTCCAGCGCCGAGGTGGCGTCCATCCCCTCATGCACCACGTTGCACACCGCGCGGGCCATGATCGCCGGGTCCATGCCGGGGAAGAGCACGTTGCGCCCCACCAGGCATCCGCGCACGTTGGGGCCTGCCTGCATCCCGGCCGCAAACTCTCTCAGCACCGCTTCCTCATCGGCGCGTGCGGCCCCGCCCAGCATCAGAATCGGCAGACTCGTCGCCCCCGCGACCGTCTCATAGTCATCGCAGTACGGGAGCTTCAGCCACGTGTGCAGCGAGCTGTCGCCGAGAGCCGAGACCACGCACACCGCGTGCATCAATGCCCGTGGCGTGCGGACCGTGCGGTAGCCGTCCCCGGTGCGCTCGACCACGAATGCCTCCACGAAGGCCGTGAGATCGTTGTCAATACAGCCCTCCACGGCCTGCGAGCAGGCGTAGAGCGTGTCCAGCGAGGCCGCGTCGGAGAGGTCCAGCCGCACCATCATCTTGCCCCCGTCGAGGTTCATCGCCGCCAGCCCGGCCGCGTCGTAGGCGGTGAAGCGGTCATCCATCTCGAACGCCGCCCCGCTCAGCCCTCCGCGGTTCATACAGCCCACCAGCACGCGCTCGTCGAGCACGCTGTCGGCGCCATCCCGCACGAGCAGCAGGTCGAGCGCGATGAGCTCCTCGATCACGTCGGGCGTGGCCATCACGCCCTCCACGTCCCCCGCCTGCAGCACGCGCAGGATCCGGCCCAGGTACTCCCGCCGGTCGCCGATGCGCCCGTCCTCGTCGGCGACGTCCACGATCATGCGCGCGGCATGGTCGGCGGCGAGGATGACCAGCCGCGCGTCCTC
>JAYEKC010000636.1:0-7629 GCA_034716715.1 Gemmatimonadota bacterium
TGCGCGCGCTGGGACACAGGGAACCGGCCACGATCGAGGAGATCCTCGAACGCGTCGTGGAGGCCGCGCACGCAGTCGGGTAGCACTGGCCACGCCCGTCCGTCCCCCGCGGACGGACCCTGCGCGCCCGGAAGGAGGTGCATATGCAGCCGATATTCGCTGACCGCCGCGACGCGGGCCTGGCATTGGCTCGCAAGCTTGCCGAGCGGCCGTGGGATGACGCCGTGGTGCTGGGCCTGCCGCGCGGCGGCGTCGCGGTGGCATTCGAGGTCGCCCGGGCGCTGCGCGCGCCGCTCGACGCGCTCGTCGTACGGAAGCTCGGCGTTCCCGGGCACGAGGAGCTCGCCATGGGCGCCATCGCGTCGGGCGGTGTGCGCGTGCTTGTGCCCTCCGTCATTGACCAGCTGCGCATCGCCCCAGCTGCCATTGATGCGGTGGTGCGCCGCGAAACGGCCGAGCTGGAACGGCGTGAGCGGGAGTTCCGCGGGCTGATGCCGTTCCCCGACCTCACGGGGTGCACGGTGGTCGTCGTGGACGATGGCATCGCCACTGGCGCGACGATGATGGCGGCGATCCGGGCCGTGCGCGCGCTGGGCGCCCGGCACGTGGTTGCGGCGGCGCCGGTGATGTCGCGCCAGGCATCCGTGGACCTTGCCCGGCTCGCCGACGAAGTGGTGTTCGTTGCCCGGCCCGAATCGTTCTTCGGCGTGGGCGCGTTCTATCAGGACTTCACGCAGACCACGGACCTCGAGGTCCGCGGCCTGCTGGCGGAAGCGCAGGCGCGTCCGGTGTCGTCCGGCAACCACGCCACGTTCCCGCCGGGAGGCTGGCAATGACGGCAATCATCGACCATGACGTCGCGTACCTGATACGCGAATCCGCGCATGCGCTCGCCGGCGGCGCCGGCGACTTCGACCCGGTGCTTCGCGCCGTCGGCGACGCTTCGTACGTGCTCATCGGCGAGGCGTCGCACGGCACCCACGACTTCTACCGGATCCGCGGCGAGATCACCAAGCGGCTCATTCGTGAGAAGGGGTTCGCCGCCGTGGCGGTGGAGGGAGACTGGCCCGATGCGTGGCGGGTGAACCGCTACGTGCGGGGCCGGACGGGCGACCACGACTCCGACGAGGCGCTGGCCGGGTTCCGCCGGTTTCCGCAGTGGATGTGGCGCAACGCCGACGTGCTCGACTTCGTGGGCTGGCTGCGCGCGCACAACGACACGCAGGGCGGAGAGGCCGCCAAGGTGGGGTTCTTCGGCCTCGACCTCTACAGCCTCCATGCATCCATTGATGCGGTGCTCGCGTACCTCGACACGGCCGACTCCGAGGCCGCGGGGCGGGCCCGGCAGCGATACGCCTGCTTCGACCATGCCGGCGGCGATCCCCAGGAGTACGGCTACGCATCCACCCTCGGCCTTGCGCCCAGCTGCGAACGCGAGGTGGTCGCCCAGCTGGTGGAGCTCCAGCGCAGCGCCGCAGAACTTGCCCGCCGCGACGGGCGCCTCGACCCCGACGCGCAGTTCGTCGCGGAGCAGAACGCGCGCCTCGTCGTGAACGCGGAACGGTACTACCGGGCGATGTTCCGGAGCCGAGTGGGCTCGTGGAACCTCCGCGATCGGCACATGGCGGAGACGCTCGACGCGCTCGCGGCGCATCTGCGCGGGCATGGCCGGGTGCCGCGTCTCGTCGTGTGGGCGCACAACTCGCACCTCGGCGACGCCCGCGCGACGGAGCTCGGTGACAGCGGGGAGCTGAACGTCGGACAACTCGTCCGCCAGCAGCACGGCCGTGACGCTGCGCTTATCGGTTTCACGACGTACACGGGCACCGTGACGGCGGCGAGCGACTGGGGCGAACCGGCGCTGCGCATGCCGGTGCGCCCGGCGCTGTCGGCAAGCTACGAAGCGCTCTTCCACGCCGCGCTCCCGCGCAACTTCCTGCTCGCACCGCGCATCCAGCCCGATGTGGCCGAAGCGCTTGCCACGCCACGGCTCGAGCGTGCCATCGGTGTGATCTACCGCCCCGAGACCGAGCGGATGAGCCACTACTTCCACGCCTCGCTGAGCCGCCAGTTCGACGTCGTGCTGCACTACGACGCGACGCGCGCCGTGGAGCCGCTCGAGCGCACGGTGCGCTGGGACCGCGGAGAGGCCGAGCTGCCGGAAACCTACCCGAGCGCCCTGTGACGGACGCCACGGTGCCCCGCTCTCGCCACGACGGCGAGGGTTCGACGACCGGCACGGTCACGATCGCCGCCGGGTCGGTCGCGCTCACGGGAGACCTCGTCATTCCCGCGCACGCGACCGGACTCGTTGCCTTTGCGCATGGGAGCGGGTCGAGCCGGCTGAGCCCGCGCAACCGGTTCGTGGCCGGCGTGCTGCAACGATCGGGGCTGGCCACGTTGCTGTTCGACCTGCTGACGCCTCCCGAAGAGGCGATGGACGTGCACACGGCGCGGTTCCGGTTCGACATCCCGCTTCTCGCGGCGCGCCTCGCGGCGGCGACCGTCTGGGCGGCCGACCAGCCGCTCCTGCGCGACCTCCCCATCGGCTACTTCGGAGCAAGCACCGGCGCCGCGGCCGCGCTGGTGGCCGCCGCCCTCGCGCCGGACGGCATCGCCGCCGTCGTGTCGCGCGGCGGCCGCCCCGACCTGGCGGGAGAGCATCTGGCAGCGGTGCGCGCACCGACACGGCTCGTCGTGGGCGAGCGTGACCCCGTGGTGTTCGAGCTCAACATGGCCGCACGTCGCCAGATGCGGGCGCGCTGCGAACTGGTCGTCGTCCCGCGCGCGACTCACCTGTTCGAGGAGCCCGGCACGCTCGAGGAGGCTGCGCGCCTGGCCACCGAGTGGTTCACGCACTACCTGCGCCCGATCGCCATTGGGTAGCCGCCGCGGCCACGACGCGTGGCTGCCTGCGGCACCGTGTTGTAGGGGCATTCCGATTCCGTGTCGGGCTGGTCCCGACACTGCCGGCGGTGCTCCGGGGTGACGTTCCAGTCAGCGCCTGCGTGGAGGCATTTCATGACGACCGAGCGCGCGCTGAAGATCGTGTTCGCGCTGAGCCTTGCCGGCGTGGTATTCTCCGGCACACTCACGGCACAGGAGTTGTTCGGCTCTTCCGCCCTGTCCTGCCCGGCGCCGGGGGCACCCGGCACCATCCTCGGCTACCCGGCCTGCGTATACGGCCTCGTGATGTACGTCGCGATTGCCGCCATCGCGGGCTGGGGACTGCTGGCCACCAAACGGAGTGATTGACATGCCAGGCACCGCACTGCCCGTCGCCCTGCGCGAGCACTTCGTCGCGTTCGCCCGTGCGTACCGCGACACGCCGATGCTGACTGCCTACATCGCCGGCGGGATGCGCGACCCCGCCGACCGCCGTCACTGGAAGGTCGTCCTGAAGCGGAACCTCTCACAGCTCGCGCGCGCACACGCCAGCGCGCCGCGGGACGAACGAGACGCCCTCGACGCGGCGGCCGCGGCACTCATGGAGGCCGTCCCGGCGGACGGCGTGGTCCACGCCACGCCGGGATTCGTGGTCTTCGCCACCGCCAGGGGCGACACCCTGATGAGGACGCTCGACGCGCCGCCGGATGCGTCCGCGTCGTGGCAGCCCGGACCGCGCATCGCACCGGCCCTCGTTGCGGGCACCCTGCCCTCCGCGATCGTGGCGATCGCGGACCGCAAGCACGCCACGATCCACCGGATGTCGGGCGGCACACTGATCCAACTCGAACAGATCGCCGTGGAGGTCGACCTGGAGCCGAACCCGCGCATGGGTGCCGCGCCCCGGCGCGGCTTCCACACGGGCACGCGCGGCGGAACCCAGCAGGACGCCACCGCGCGGCGGCTTCGCGAGGCGCTCGAACGCCACGTGGGGCATCTCGCCGCCCGCATCGCCTCCTTCGCGGAGCCGGACGCGCTCATCGTCCTCGGCGGAGTCGCCGAGACGCTGCGGCTCGTGTCCGACGCCCTCCCGCCAACGCTCCGCGCCCGCGTGGCACGAGCCACGGGCCTGCGCGCGGGTGCTGGCGAGCGTGCGATCGTCGAGGCTGCCGAACGCGCGCTGCGCGAAGCCGAGGCAACGCGCCAAGTCGAGTTTGCGCACGGGCTCCTCGACGCAGTCGGCACGACCGGCAATGCCGCTGCGGGCCTCGCCGACGTCGTCCGCGCGCTCGAGCGGCGCGCCGTGGATGCCCTCCTCGTTTCGCAGCGGCTGGTCATGCGGCACGCCGCAGCCCTCGAGCAGATGGTCCGGGAGGGACTGGCCGAGGGGGCGACAGTCGCGGTCGCCCTTCCGAGCGCCTCGACGCTGCTCGACGCCGAGGCCGGCGGCGTGGTGGCGCGGCTGCGTTTTGCCGTGCCGACCACCCGCCGTGCGCCGCGCCGTCGCGGGCCGAGACGCAAAGCCGCGGCGACATCCGCATGAGGGCGTTTGCCCCGTCAGACAACCCCAAACCCGCGGGCTTCATCGACCGCCTGATCCGGGCGTTCCCCCGCACGGCGCATCTCGTCGCCGGTGCGGCGCTGTACGCGTCCGTGATCCTCGCGCTCGGCCTCTCCGCAACGGCGCCCCTCCTGCTGCTCTCGGCAGCGGGCGCGCGGTTGATGGCGCTCGACGGCTGGCTGTGGTGGCCAGCCACCGGCGTGCTGCTCGCCGCCTGCCTGTTCCTCTGGGGCTTCGCGCTGCTCGCCGTGGTGCCGCTGTTCAATCTCGTGCTGCCGACGCGCCTCCGCCCGTTCTCCGGCGGGTACTTCACCGCCGCCGCGCTCCCCTGGTACCTGCACAACGGGCTGTTCTACCTGGTGCGCTTCACGTTCCTGCCGTTCGTGACCGCGACGCCGGTGGGACCACTGTTCCTCCGCGCGATGGGCATGAAGCTGGGGCGGCGCGTTCGCATCACCACCGAGTGTTTTTCCGACCTCAACATGATCACCGTCGGCGACGACGCCGTCATCGGCGGGAGCGCGACGATATTTTGTCATTACGGCGGCAACGGGCGGCTCGTGATCGCGCCCGTCGTCGTCGGCCGCGCCGCGGTGATCGGCGAGAAGGCCACGATCATGGGCGACGTGGTGGTGGGTGAGGGCGCCACCGTCCTCCCGCACGCCGCCGTCCTCCCCGGCACGCGGATCGGTCCGCGCGAACGCTGGGGCGGCGCACCTGCGCGCCGCATTTCACGTGAAGAATGGGAGGCGATGAAGGCCTCCCGCAGCGAGGTCAACCATGCCATCCCGTCCAGCGACCACTGACCAGCAGATCGGGTTCGAGGTCACGCTCCCCCTGCGCTACGCCGACGCCATCCCGGCGGTTCGCAACGCCCTCAAGGCCGAGGGATTCGGCGTGCTCACCGAGATCGACATCAAGGCCACGTTCAAGGAAAAGCTCGGGAAGGAATTCCGGCCCTACGTGATCCTCGGCGCGTGCAACCCGCCGCTCGCGCACGCCGCGCTCACCGCCGACGCCGCCGTGGGCCTCCTCCTGCCCTGCAACGTCACGGTGGAGGAGGTCGACGCGGCGCGCTCCCTCGTCCGGCTCACGGACCCGGAGATGATGCTCGCCTCGGCCCCGGGGATGTCGGACGCCGTGCAGCAGGTGGCGACCGACGCACACGCGCGGATGACGCGCGTGGCGCAGGAACTGAGGAAGTTCGGAAACTGACGGGAACGGCGGAGCGGGAACTCAGGAAGGGGAGCGGCTGGGGAAGTCAAATGTCGGGGCACGGAGCTGCCGTTCCCGATGGTTGCAGTCCCCTGCCCGGTTGTTGATGTTCCCCGAGCCCCAGTCCCATTCCCCGATTCCCGCTTCCCCCTCCCTCGAATGTCCGCCCATCGTCCCGTACACGCCGCGAACCTCCCCAAGCCCGTCGGTCCCTATTCGCCCGGAATGGGCTTTGAACGCCTCGTCTTCGTCTCCGGCCAGGGCGCGACCGATCCCGCCACGGGCAAGCTCGTCCCGGGCGGAGTGCCCGAGCAGACGGCGCAGTGCCTGAAGAACGTGCAGACGATCCTCCAGGCCGCGGGCTCCGACCTCAGGTACGCGCTTCGCTGCGGCGTCTTCCTCCTCGACATGAAGGAGTTCCCGCAGATGAATGAGGTCTACGCGAAGACCTTTGGCGAGCATCGCCCGGCGCGTACCACCATCCAGGCGGCGGGGCTCCCGGGCGACGGCCTGCGGGTCGAGATCGACTGCATCGCGTATGTGCCATCAGAGTAGACAGTAGACAGTAGACAGTAGACAGTAGACAGATGAACTACGGACGCACCAACGTGGCAGGGCCGCGGATCGCGGCCTGCCTCCTCGCGTCGCTCGCGACGGCGTGGTCCGCCGCTGCGCAGGGCACACCGATCACGCTCCTCGGCTACCACGCCACCCCGCCGGCGAACTGGGTCGCGCGGACACCGACCTCGTCCATGCGGCTCGCGATGTTCACCGTGCCGCCGGACGTGAACGGCGAAGCCACCGAGGTCGTCGTGTTCTTCTTTGGTGCGTCGCAGGGCGGCGACGTGGCCGCCAACACGGCGCGCTGGCGCGACCAGTTCACGAACCCGGGTGCGCCCGCGCCGGTCGAGCGTGTGGCGCGTGACTCCATCGGCGCCTTCCCCATCACGATCGCCGAGTACGAGGGCAGCTACCGGCGCGGCGTGGGCGCCGGTTCCGCGGATTCCGTGCGCGCCAACCAGGGACTCACCGCGGCCATGGTCCAGACGCCGCGGGGCACGCTGTTCGTCCAGCTTTTCGGGCCGGTGGCGCGCGTGCGGGCCGAGCGCGAGCGGTTCGTGGCGTTCGCGCGGGGCATTCGCTAGGGCGCGGCTACGCGGCTGCGGGCCTCGGCGCAGGCGGCGTCGACTTGCCGCTCCGTGGCATCGCCGCGTCGAACGCTTCCAGCGTCTGGCGCGCCGCACGTTCCCACGAGAACCGCGCCGCCTGGCCGCGGCCACGCTCACTCAGCCGTCCCCGGAACACCGGGTTGGTGGCGACGGCCTCGATCGCGTGTGCCAGCGACAGGACGTCGCCCGGATGGGTCCAGATCACGGCGTCACGTCCGACTTCCGGCAATGCAGCCGCGTGCGCGGCAATGACCGGCGTCCCGGCCTGCATGGCCTCGAGCAGGGGCAGGCCGAACCCTTCGTAGACGGACGGATACGCGAGCGCGAGCGCCCCGCGGTAGAGCGCCCCCAGGTCGGCGTCGTGGACTTCCCCCACCATCCGGCACGCTGCGGCACCGGCGATCGCCTCTGCCCCTACGGCCGGCCCGGCGTGAACCCAGGACAATCCGCTCACGCGCCTGGCCGCCTCACCCATCGCCGCCCCGAGCACGTCGAGCCGCTTGCGCGGGTCGGCGCCCCCAACGGACAGGACGTACCGCGACGGCACGCCGAGTCGGGCGAGCCGCCGCCGGTCGTCATCGCTCCCTCCGTCCGGCAGGTCCTCGGCCGCGAGCGAAACCACGCGGATGCGCGACGCCGGCACGCCGAGCAGGTACCGGATCTCCCTGGCGGAGAACTCCGACACCGTGAGGATGATTCGCGAGGCGCGCGCCGTGGCGCGGTAGCGACGCGTCCATTTCCACCGCGAGAACGCATTGCGGGGCACCCTGATGGGCGACACGTCGTGCATTGTCGCCA
>JAYEKC010000637.1:0-7617 GCA_034716715.1 Gemmatimonadota bacterium
CTCCACAGGCGGCGTGGGCGACAAGGTGTCGCTCGCCCTCGCCCCGCTAGTGGCCGCGTGCGGCGTCACCGTTCCAATGGTATCGGGCCGGGGGCTCGGCCACACCGGCGGCACGCTCGACAAGCTCGAGTCCATCCCCGGATTCCGCACGCGCATGTCGCTGGCCGACGCCGAGCGGCAGCTGGGGCGCATCGGCTGCGTGATGATCGGGCAGACCGACGAGATCGCACCGGCCGACCGCAAGCTCTACGCCCTGCGCGACGCAACCGCCACCGTGCCCGCGATGCCGCTCATCGCCGCGTCCATCATGAGCAAGAAGCTGGCGGAGGACCTCACCGGGCTGGTGCTCGACGTCAAGACGGGAGTCGGGGCCTTTCTTCCCACGCTCGACGACGAGCTTGCGCTCGCCAACCGGATGGTCGAGCTCGGCGAGGCGCACGGGTGCCGCGTGGTGGTGATCCTGTCCAACATGGACTTCCCGCTGGGGCGGGAATGCGGCAACGCGAACGAGGTTGAGGAAGCCGTGGCGCTGCTGCGCGGCGGCGGGCCGCCGGACCTCCGCGAGCTCACGCTGCGGCTTGGCGCCGAGATGCTGGTGCTCGGCAACGCCAGCCGCGACATCGCGTCGGCGACGGCGCGCCTCGAGGCCGCTCTTGCGTCCGGGGCCGCGCTGGAGCGCTTCCGCGAGCTCGTCATCGCGCAGGGCGGCGACGCCGGCGTGTGCGACGACCCCGCCCGCGTGCTGCCCCAGCCGGCCATCCGCGAGCCGTACCGCGCGTCGCGTGACGGAATCGTGCAGCACGTGAACGCGCTGTTGGTGGGGCACGGAATCACGGCGCTGGGCGGGGGGCGCGTCACGATGGAGGACGCGATCGACCCGGCGGCCGGGTATACCCTGCGCGTCATTCCCGGCGACCGGGTGCGGCGCGGCGACGTGCTGGCGGAGGTGCGGTGCGCCGATCGCGGTCGCCTGGCCGCCGGGATGGCGGCGCTCGATGCCGCCATCGCCATCGGCGACGCGCCGGTCACGCTCGGGCCGCTGATCTCGCACCGGGTGACGGCCGCGGGCGTCGAGCGCGTCGGTTGACTTACGCTTCGGCACCGGGCCGCCAGTTCGCGCGGATGGTTTGCGCGTGTGCCGACCCGCGGCCCATCTTTCCGCCACCACAACCACCGACCCCATGATCCCCGAAAAGCTCCTCCGAATGGCCGGTTTCGGTGCCCTCGGCGTCGCCCCCGGCGCCATGGGCCTCTACCTGCTCCTCGTGTTTGCATTCCACCCTACGCCCACGGGCGGCGCGCCCGGCAGCGGCGGCGGGATCGACGCGGTGTCGTGGTGGGTGCTCATTTTCGCGATGCTTGTGCCGCTGGGCCTCGCGGCCGCCTGGCACGTGGTGTTCGGCCGGCAACTCCTCGAGGGCAGGAATACGTGTCCGGGCGTCTAGTCCTGCGCTGCGCGGGCAAGAGGTGAGAGGAGGGCCGACGCCCCCTCTCCCCTCCGCCCAGGCCCGTGCAAGCCGATGGTGTCACTTCGAGAGCAGGTGCTCCGCCATCTTCATGTGCCCCTCGAAGGCCGGCGCCACCTTCGCGACGAACGCCTTGAGTTCCGCGTTCTTGATGGCCGGGAGGAACTGCTTCGTCACGGCATCAATCACCGCCTGGTGATAGGCCACCTCGTGCTCGAGGAACGCCTTGTCGAACTGCGGGCCTGAGAGCCCGCGCAGCTTCTTCATCGTGGCGTCGTAGTCCTTCCGGAGTGCGAAGTCGCCTCCTACGGGAACGGGCGTCACGCCGAGTTTTCGCGCCAGCTCGCGGCCCTGCTCCTGGAGCGTCTTGTGGTCGCGTGCCAGCTGCTTGCCGAAATCGCGAACCTCCGCGGTCGACGCCTTCGACGCGGCCAACGTGCCCGTTGCGATGTCCCAGCCATTGGCGGCGTCGAAAATCCCGACGATCGTCGGGTCGTCGAGCCCTGCGTTCGCCGCCTGCGCGATCGAGATCGCGGGCAACGCCGCGACGAGGACCGCCGTCATTGTCCACCTGATGCGAGCCATCATGTCTCCCGTGTGTGCGTGAGTCCTGCTTGTTCCGCGCCCTGGGGACGCGGTGGATCAGGAGTCTGGGACAACGCCGGCAATAAGTCAAGTATCTTGTTGACATATTATTGTCAGAGTACCTTTGGGCATGACCAATTCATCCGTCCGCGCCGGCGCGCCGGCCATCGGGCCGCGCGGCGACGCCCGGCTGGCCGTCCTGCAGGCGGTCCGGGGCGGCGCCGAGACGGTCAACGTGGTCGCGGCAGCGCTCGGGGTCACCGACAACGCGGTGCGGGGGCACTTGGCGGCGCTCGAACGCGACGGGCTGGTGCGCGAGCGAGGCGTGGTGCGGCGGGGCGAGCCGGGAAAGCCTGCGCGGCAGTACGAGGCCACGCTGGACGCCGACGTGGCGCTCAGCCGCGCCTACGCGAAGACGCTGGCGGCCCTTGTGGAGGGGCTGGCCCGCCGCCTTTCAGCGCGGCAGTTCCGCGGCGTCCTTGCCGACGCCGGGCGGCGGCTCGTGCCGCCTCCCGCGAAACACCCGGGCACGGTCGAGGCGCGGGTCTCCGTGGCCGCGGCGCTGCTCGAGTCGCTGGGTGGATCCGTGCGGGCGACGGTCCGCGGGCGCGTGGGTGGCGTGGAAGGCGACGGGTGTCCGCTTGCGGCGGCGGTCGCGCGCGAGCCGGACACGTGCCTTCTCGTGCGCGAACTGCTCGCGGCCCACACCGGGCGCGCCGTGGCGATGCAGTGCCACCACGGCATGCGTCCCCGGTGTGCGTTCGAGATCCGCTAGCGGCCGGAGATTCGGAGGGGCCAACAGGCATCCGGCTCGCCCCCGTTTCTCTGTCTACTGTCTACTGTCTACTGTCTACTCAGATGTCGAGATTGCTCGCGAACTTGGCGTTGGCCTCGATGAACACCCGACGGGGCTCCACGTCGTCGCCCATCAGCGTCTGGAAGATCTGGTCGGCCTGCACGGCGTCCTGCATGCTGACCTTCAGGATCGTGCGCGCCTCCGGGTCCATCGTCGTCTTCCAGAGTTGCGGCGGGTTCATCTCGCCGAGGCCCTTGTAGCGCTGGATGCTGAGGTTCGCCTTGCCGTCGCCGTTGCCCAGCCGCTTCGCGATCTCGTCGCGCTCCGCAAGGTCGTACGCGTAGTACTCCTCCTTGCCCTTCGCCACGCGGAACAGCGGCGGTTGCGCGATGTAGACCATGCCGGCCTCGATCAGCTCCTGCATCTGCCGGAAGAAGAACGTGAGCAGCAGCGTGCGGATGTGGGCGCCGTCCACGTCGGCGTCGGTCATGATGATGATCTTGTGGTACCGCGCGTTCTCGATCGTGAACTCTTCCTTGATGCCGGTACCGATCGCCGTGATGATCGTCCGGATCTCCTCATTGGAGAGGATCTTGTCGATCCGGGCCTTCTCCACGTTCAGGATCTTGCCGCGCAGCGGCAGGATGGCCTGGAACATCCGGTCACGGCCCTGCTTGGCCGAGCCGCCGGCCGAGTCGCCCTCCACCAGGTACAGTTCGCACATCGCCGGGTCGGAGAGCGAACAATCCGCGAGCTTGCCCGGCAGGTTGCCCACGTCGAGCGCCGACTTCTTGCGGGTGAGGTCGCGCGCCTTGCGCGCCGCCTCGCGGGCCCGCGCCGCGGCGAGCGCCTTCTCGAGCACGATGTTCGCGACGCGCGGGTGTTCCTCGAGGTACGACGCGAGCCATTCGTTGATGAACGTCTTGACCGCGCTTTCGGCTTCGGAGTTGCCGAGCTTGGTCTTGGTCTGACCCTCGAACTGCGGCTCCTTGACCTTCACCGACAGCACCGCCGTGAGCCCCTCGCGGGCGTCCTCGCCCGAGAGCTTCAGGTCCTTGTCCTTCTTCGCGAAGCTCGACTTGTCGAGGTGCTTGTTGATCACGCTCGTGAGCGCCGACTTGAAGCCGGTGAGGTGCGTGCCGCCCTCGTGCGTGTTGATGTTGTTGACGAACGAGAAGACGTTCTCGTTGTACCCGTCGTTGTACTGGATCGCGACCTCGATCCCGATGCCGTCGCGCTCGGCCTCGGCGTACAGCACCTCGCTGTGGAGGGGCTTCTTCGTCGCGTTGAGGAACGCGACGAATTCCTTGAGGCCGCCCTTCGCGTGGAACGTCTCCTCGCGCTCGTGCTCCGGGCGCTGGTCGTGCAGGTTGATCTTCACGCCCTTGTTCAGGTACGACAGCTCGCGCAGGCGCGCCTCGATGATCGAGTAGTCGTACACGGTCTCGGTGAAGATCTGCGGGTCAGGCTTGAACCAGACCCGCGTGCCCGTCTCCTTCGCCGGCGCCTTGCCGAGCACCTTGAGCTTCGTCGTGGTGATGCCACGCGCGAAGTCCATGTAATGCTCCTTGCCGCCCAGCTTGATCCACACCTTGAGCTGCTCGGACAGCGCGTTCACCACGCTCACGCCCACGCCGTGGAGCCCGCCCGACACCTTGTACGAGCTCTTGTCGAACTTGCCGCCGGCGTGCAGCACCGTCATCGCCAGCTCGACGCCCGGCATCTTCTCCGTGGGGTGCATGTCCACCGGGATGCCGCGGCCGTTGTCCTCCACCAGGATCGATTCGTCCGGGAGGATCGACACGGTCACTTCGTCGCAGAACCCCGCGAGCGCCTCGTCAATGGAATTGTCCACCACTTCGAACACGAGGTGGTGCAATCCGCGCGAACTCGTCGAACCGATGTACATGCCCGGCCGCTTGCGGACCGCTTCGAGGCCCTTGAGGACCTGGATGTCGGAAGCGCCGTAGCTCGAGGCCGACCCGTCGTTCTTGGCCATGTCGGATGTGCGGAGTCGAGGTGGGAGGTGCGTCCACCTCTCAGCGGCGAACGAACGCCGAATTTCGGCCCGCCGGGATGGACCTATGAAATTAACGCGTTAACCATAGAGCGCGCAACGCCCACCAGTCGCCACAACCGGCTGGCTCCCAACGACTTACCGGCGCAATCCCCACCGAATTCGACGGACCGGCTCGCACCCGTCCCGCGCGTTGAGCTTCTCGAGCAGCTGCACCTCCATCAGCGACAGCTCGCTCATCCACTGGTGCGACGCCACGTCCACGTACAACGTGCCGTCGCGGGTCACCCGCTGCGCCGTGGTGACGCGCGCGATCTGCGGGCCCACCACCGTCGGCCAGTCGGCGAGCACGGACGCGCGCTGCACCGCCGCGTCGAGCCCGCTCTCCTTGAGGAAGCTCGCCAAGGCCTCGCCCATTGGGGCCGGCTTCCCGCGCCGTTCAGCCATTCGCCGGCTCCGGCGTGAACGCGCCGCCGCGCACCCGCCACCGCGCCAGCCGCGTGTAGGCGGCGGGAATCTCGTCGGCCCGCGGCACGCACAGCACCACCTGGCCCGCGCCGCCGCCGGCGGGGTCCCCCAGCAGGTCGAGCACGCGCGCGGCGCGCCGGCGGTCGAGCTCGGCGAACGGGTCGTCGAGCAGCAGCACGGGCTGCACGCGCCGCCGGTCGCGAAACGTCTCCGCCTCGAGGAGGCGGAGCGCGATGGCCGCCGTGCGGTGCTGTCCCGCCGATCCACTGAGGCGCAGCGGGCGGCCCGCCATCGTGAGGACGAGGTCGTCGCGGTGGGGGCCGTGCTGCGTGGCGCCGCGCTGTTCGTCCAGCTCGCGTCCGGCGGCGAGCGCCTCGGCGATCTCGGCGGCCACGTCGGCGTGGGCCCCGAACGCCGACGCGTACGCCATCGCCATGGGCTCCGTTTCGCCGATCATCTCGACCAGGCGCGCGAACCGCCCGCCCAGGGCGGCGGCCCAGGCGTGCCGCGCGCGAACGATCACGGCCCCGTGCGCGGCGAGCGCCGCGTCCCATGCGCCGGCCGCGGCGCGCGCCTGGCGTCGCGCACGGAGCGCCGCATTGCGGCGCGCCAGCGCCGCGCGGTAGTTCCGGAGCGCGTGCAGGTACGCGGCGTCCGTGAGGGCGAGCACGATGTCGAGCAACCGCCGCCGCTCGGCCGGCCCTCTGGCCACCAGGGCCGCGTCGGCCGGCGACACGCACACCGACGGCACCGCGCCCAGGGCGTCGCCGAGGCGCGCACACGCCACGCCGTCGAGGGTCGCCCGCTTCGCGCCGCCGCGCGAGGCGCCCACGCCCACGCGCGCGGCCGCCGCGCCCGCCACGTGCGCGCCAACGTGGAACGCGTCCGCGCCAAACCGCACGAGGTCGCGGTCGCGGGCGCCGCGCATGGACCGCAGCACCTCCAGGTACGCGACCGCTTCCAGCAGGTTGGTCTTCCCTTGGCCGTTGTCGCCGACGATCACGACCCCGTCGTACGGGACCGGGAGGTCGGCGGCCACGATGTTGCGGAAGTCGCGGACCTCAAGTGACGTGATCCGCGCGGGCACCACGCCGGCCGTTCCCGTCGGCACGCCGGGCCCGGGCGCCAGGGGCATCGTGGTTGCGGGTCCCGCCGCCATCGTCAGGTGCCGCGAAACGTGGGCGGGCGCTTCTCCAGGAAGGCCCGCGTGCCCTCGCGCATGTCGGCCGTGTCGCCGAGCGAGCCGAACAGCCGCGCTTCGGCGGCGAGGCCCTCGTCGAGCGGCAGGTCGAGGCCGGCGTCCACCGCCTCGAGCGCGCGGGCGGTGGCCACGGGCCCGTTCGCCATCACCGCCGCGGCGAATGCGCGGGCGGCGGGGAGGAGGGCGTCGGGCTCGGCGACGGCGTCGGCCAGGCCAATGCGGTGCGCCTCGGCGCCGTCGATCGGCTCGCCGCCGACGATGAGGCGCAGGGCCGCCCCGCGGCCCACGAGGCGCGGCAGCCGCTGCGTGCCGCCATAGCCGGGAATGAGGCCGAGCTTCACTTCCGGCAGCCCGAACTTCGCCTTGGTGGATGCGAACCGCACGTGGCACGCGAGGGCAAGCTCGCACCCGCCGCCGAGCGCGAAGCCGTTCACCGCCGCGATCACCGGCTTGCGGAACTGCTCGATGCGCCGGAAGAGCTGCTGGCCGCGGCGGGCGAACGCCTCGAGCGCCGCCGCGGGTTCATTCGCGATCTCGCCGATGTCGGCCCCCGCCACGAACGAGCGGCCGGCGCCCGTCACGATGACGCTCCCGACGCTCGCGTCGCCGGCAAGCTGGTCGAAGGCCGCGCCGAGCTCGGCGAGCACGGCGGCGTTCAGCGCGTTCAGCTTGTCGGGCCGGTTGATGGTGACCGTCGCGGTCCGGTCGGAGATGTCGACGAGTAGCAGTTCGAAGGCCATGGGATCCGGTGGTGACGTCGAAGGGAATTTACCAAACGCGGACGCACGCGGCGGGCTAGTTTTCCGGCGTGGAACCGATTCGCGCGGTGCGGTGGAGCGACGACGGCGGGGCCGTGCGCATCATCGACCAGCGCCAGCTGCCCGGCGCGTTCGTCGAGCGCGACCTTCGGACGGTGGACGAGGTGTGCGAGGCGGTCGCGACCCTCGCGGTGCGAGGCGCGCCCGCCATCGGCGTCGCCGCGGCGATGGGCCTCGTGGCGGCGATGGCCCCGCACGCCGGGGCGGCGGCGGAGCCGCCGCCATCGTGGACGCCGTTCGACGAGGCGCTGGCGCGGGCTGCCGGC
>JAYEKC010000638.1:0-7611 GCA_034716715.1 Gemmatimonadota bacterium
CCGGACGTCGGCCATCGCGGCCATCGTCTCGGCGTCGGAATCCTGCACGCGACGCGTGTCCACGGCGAGCGCGAGCGTGCGCGACTCGCCGCCGAGGGGCGGCAGCGCAACCACGAACTGGTGCTCGGCCGGCTGTGCCACCGCCACCAGCCAGAACAGGTGCGGCGAACGCGCCGCCACCGCCGACGCGCACCTCGCGGCGGCAATGCGGGCCGGGGTGCCTCGCACGGCGGTGGCCAGGAGGACCCGGACGAGGGGGCCGCGGTCGCCGACCGATGCCCGGCCGGCGACCTCGGCGATGCGGAGGTCCGCCCGGGCAGCGGCGTCCAGGGGGAGGAGTTCGGGGAAGCCGAGCGCGGCAAGCACCTTCGCGGCCCCGGCGGGGGCCGCGGCGTCGCGCAGCAGCTCGGCGAATTGGCGGAGGGACGACACGCGCGCACGATGCGTGCGTGCGACCCGGAAACCGTCACCCGATTATCGCGCTGCCAAGCGTTTTGTTGCGTGGGGAGGGACGGCGCCCCACCGGTCGGACGTGGTCAGCCGCCTCGAGCGGTGAGCAGCGCGCGAATCTCGGAGGCGGCCGCGACGCTCCGGCCCGGCCCGCCGGCGGCGATCTCGTCCGCCGTGTACGCACCCCAGGTCACCGCCAGCATCGGCACGCCCGCCGCGTGCGCCGCGGCGGCGTCGTGCGGCGAGTCGCCGATGAACAGCGCCTCCTCGGCCTCCACGCCGAGGGACTCGAGGGCGAAGTGCACCGGCTCCGGGTGCGGCTTGTGGTTCCTCGTGGCCTCAATGCCCACGATCGCCTCGAACAACGGCGTGAGCCGGAAGAAGTCCATCGAACGGCGGATCCCCGCGTCGAGCTTGCTGCTCACGATGGCCATCGGGTGGCCGCGCGCGTGCAGCTCGCGCAGCACGTCCTCCACGCCGGGATAGAGCCGCACGAGCCGGTCGTGGTTCTCCACCTGGAACTTGCGATAGCGCGCCTTGAGGAACGCCGCGTCGTCGTCGCCGAGCGCCCACCGGGCGATCATCGAGTCGAGCGACGTCCCGATGAGCGCCTGCCACTCGGCGCGCGTGGGCCGCGGGCCCTCGCGCCCCTCGTAGGCGTACACGGCGCTCTCGACGATCAGCTCGATGGAGTCGAGGATCGTCCCGTCCATGTCCCACAGGAGGGCGGGGAGGCGGCGCGGGCGCGCGGTCACGAGCCGGCCGCCGGGAGCGAACGGTAGGTGCGCCCCTTCCACTCCACGCGGTCGCCGCGCCACGCGGCCGTGGCGAACAGCGCGGCCAGCACGGCGCTTCCCACCGGATACAGCAACGCGTGCCACGCAGGCGCCCCGAAATCCCACGTGACGAGCGCCCAGAACACGACGTTCACCAGGTAGCAGGTCAGGGCCCACCACAGCACCGCCGGGCCGAACACGCCGGCCGCGGCGAGCAGGCCGATCACGGCCGGCGTCAGCGAGAACAGCGACGGCACCGGGAATGCCAGCCGCAGCAGCGCGTGGCCCACCGGACCAAGCGTGAGGGCGTCGCGGCCGCCGGCGTACACGTTCTTGCCCCACCCGCGCCACACCTCGGCGAGGCCACTGTACATCCACGTGCGCAGGTGGTCGCGGCCGTCAACGAAGTGCACCCGCCCGCCCGCGCGGCACACCTCCTGCGCGAGTCGCAGATCCTCGGCCACCGAGCCGCGCACCGCGTCGTGCCCGCCCGCCTTCATATAGAAGGCCCGCTTCACGAGGAAGAACTGGCCGTTGGCGATCTTGTCCACGGGGCGCGGGCTCCGGCTCATCGCCTCGGTGTTTCCGTAGCGCGAGAGGATGAAGACGAACATCTGGGGCATCAGGAGCCGCTCCCAGAACCCGCCCAGCACCTGCCGCCCGGCGATGCTGAGCAGGTCGGCGCCGCGCGAGTCCATCGCGCCGAGGGCCAGGGGAAGCGCGTCGGGATGGTGCGCCGTGTCGGCGTCGGTGAAGAGCAGGTAGTCGCCGCGCGCGCGCTGCACCGCCGTGTGGCACGCCCACTGCTTGCCGAACCAGCCGCCGGGGAGCGGTGGGGCGTCGAGCACGTGCACGCGCGGGTCGCCGGCCGCCACGCGCCGCGCGATTCTGCCGGTACCGTCGGTGGAATGGTCGTCCACCACGAGGATCTCGACGTTGCGCCAGTTCGTGGCCATCAGCGAGCGAAGGCAGCGCTCGATGTTGCGCGCCTCGTTCCGCGCCGGTACCACGACGCTCACGAGCGGGTCCATTCCCGTGCCCTGCGCCCGGGCCCGGTATGCGTCGAGCCGGACGGTCCCGCGCGACCTCCAGAGGAGGATCACGGGGAGCGCCACCCACGGAATCGTCGCGTACACCCAGGCCGGCATGGCACAAACCTAAGCCGCCGCGGGGCGGGGGCCGCGCTGCCCGCCGGCGCAACCCGACCTGTCCATGCGCAGGGCGCCGGGCGTATGTCCAAGCGGCGGCGCGACGCGTAGCTTCTCCCGGCGATGTCGCTCGCCATCAAGGTCCTCCTCGCCCTCGTGCTCGGCCTCGGCGCCGGGCTCGCGGTCACCGCCGGCGCCCCCGACGCCGCCGGCACGCTCATCCCCGTCCTCCAGCCCGTGGGCACCATCTGGGTGGCCGCCATCCGGATGGCCATCATCCCGCTCATCGTCTCGGCGCTGCTGATCGGCGTGGGCGGCGCGGCGGACACGAAGACGGTCACGGTGCTCGGCGCCCGCGGGTTCGCGCTCTTCCTCGTGCTGCTCGTGCTCGCCGGGCTCTTCTGCCTGGCCGTGGCGCCGCCGGTGTTCGCGCGGCTCGACATCGCCCCCGAGGCCGCGGCCGCCCTGCGCGCGAGCGCCGCGCAGGCCGGCGCCAATGCGGTGGAGGGCGCGAAGCAGCTCCCGTCGGTGGGGCAGTGGTTCGTGGACCTGATTCCGGTGAACCCGGTGAAGGCCGCGGCCGACGGCTCCCTCCTGCCCCTCATCGTCTTCTCGATTGCCCTCGGCGCCGCGCTCACGAAGGTCGAGGCCGGCCGCCGCGCGGCGCTCCTGGGCGTGATGGAGGCCGTGCGCGACGCGTCGCTCTGGGTGATGCGCGTGGTGATCGACCTTGCGCCCATCGGCGTGTTCGCGCTGGCGTTCGTGCTCGCCGCCCGCATCGGCGTCGCGGCCGCGGGCGCGCTCGTGACGTACATCGCCGTGGTGTGCACGGTGAGCGTGCTGTTCTGCGGCGTGGTGCTCTATCCGCTGGCGACCGTGGCCGGGCGCGTGTCCCTCCGCGACTTCTCCCGCGCGTGCCTGCCCGCGCAGGCCGTGGCGTTCAGTGCCCGCAGTTCGCTGGCCGCGTTTCCCGCGATGCTCACGGCGTCGCGCGAGAAGCTGGGGCTCAGCGAGCCGATCGTCGCGTTCCTGATGCCGGTGATGATCACGATGTTCCGCGTGGGGGCCGTGGTGGGCCAGCTCGTGGGCGCGATGTTCATCGCCCGGCTCTACGGCATCGACCTCGGCCCGGTGCAGTACGCGACGATGACGCTCACGAGCGTGGCGACCAGCTTCAGCGTGCCGGGCATTCCCGGGGGCTCCATCATCATGATGGTGCCGGTGATGCTCTCGGTGGGGTTGCCGGCCGAGGGCGTGGGCGTGCTGCTCGCGGTGGACACGATTCCCGACATGTTCCGCACGGCCACGAACGTAACGGGCGACTTCGCGACGGCCGTCGTGCTCGACCGCAACCGCCGGCGCGCGCCGGCTCGGGTCGCGGCGGCATGACGGCACCCCGGCGCGACACCGCGCCCGGCGGGACGACGTGAGCCCGGATCGCATCGCCCGCATCGGCGCCGCCGTGCGCGCGCTGACGCCCTCGTACGCCGAGCGCGACGAGCCGTACTGGGAAGCGGCGGTGGCGATGGTGCTCCGCGAGGCGCGTGCGGGGCCGGAGGTGCTGTTTGTGCAGCGGGCCGTGGTGGAGGCCGATCCGTGGAGCGGGCAGATCGGCCTTCCCGGCGGCCGTCGGGATGCCGGTGAACCCGACCTGTTGCACACGGTCCTTCGCGAAACGCGCGAGGAGACGGGCCTCGACCTCCGGGCGCAGGGCGAGGTGTTCGGCGCGCTGGACGAGCTCCGCCCGCGCACCCCCACGCTGCCGCCGTTCATCGTGCGGCCGTACGTGGCGCGGCTCGACGTCGCCCCGCAACTCGTGCTGTCGGATGAACTGGCGGGCCACTTCTGGGCGCCGCTGGACGCGCTCTTCGACCCGGCCAACACGCGGCCGTCTCGGGTGAGCGGTCGCGGCGTCACCATGTGGCGCGACGCCATTCATTATGATGGAAGGGTGATCTGGGGACTGACCGAGCGCATCCTCCGGATGCTCCAGGGGCTGGCCGGGTGAGCGACGCGCCGCGAACCTGGGACGAGCGCCTCATCTGGCGCGCGCCGCTGCCCGTGCGCACGCTCTGGCTCCTCGGCCTCGTCGCGCTGTTCACGTTCGTGCCGATGCTTCGCGACCGCTGGGCGTACGACACGCTCTACGTGCCCGACCTCTACGACCGCGACTGGGCGCGCCTGCTGCGGGAGATGGGCTGGTATCCCACGTGGGTGATCGCCGCGTACGTGCTGTGGCTCACGGGCCGCGGCCGTGCGCCGGAGGCGGCGCCCGCCGCCGCTGCGGAAGATGCCAGCGTCGGCGCATCGGCGGCCGGCCACACGGCGACGTGGACGGCGGGCTGGCGCGCCACGTACCTCCTCATCGCGCCCGCGGTGTCGGGCATCGTGTGCGAGGTGGTGAAGCTGGTGATCCGGCGCGAGCGGCCCGAGATTAACGACGGCGGCTACGGGTTCCGGCCGTGGAGCGACGAGCCGTTCTCCACCGCGGGGCTCGCGATGCCGAGCAGCCACACGATGGTGGCGTTCGCCGCGGCCACGGCGCTGGGGCGGCTTTTCCCCGGCGCGCGGTGGGCGTGGTACGGGCTGGCCGCGGGCTGCGCCGTCACCCGCGTGATGGCGCGGGCGCACTTCGTGTCCGACGTCACGCTCGGCGCGCTGCTTGGCTGGAGCGTGGGCTGGGGCGTGTGGATCGCGATGCGGCGCCCCGTGGGAAGCCGAGGCTGATTCTCAAGGCGAGCACGCGGATCCGGTCCTATCGACCGGGATCCGCGTGCCCGCCGTAGGACTCAGGGCGTAATGCGTGGTACGGGCTTCGTCGCCTTGGGATCCACCATTGGCCGCCGCTCCTTCAGGTGCTCCTCCATCTTGAGGCGCGGCACGCCGTCCTTGAGCCACTCCGGCGCCGGCTGGTCGCGGAGGAACGTGTCGAACCATTCCGTCATCCGCAGGTTGTAGTCCTTCTGGTTCGCCGGCCGCGAGAGCCCGTGGTTCTCGCCCACGTACTCGAGCAGGATCACGTCTTTGTTGAGTGTGCGCAGGTGGTTGTACCAGGTGATGCCCTGGTTGAAGTCCACAGCGCCGTCCCGGTCGTTGTGCAGGATCATGACCGGCATCGAGACGTTCTGCGCGAACGTCTGCGGCGAATTGCGCGCGTACACCTCGGGAATCTCGTTTGGCCCGCCCGTGAAGCGGCCCTGGCTCGCGATGAAGATCGAGCCGTCGGTGTTGCCCGAGTTCCAGTAGATGGAGCCGAACATCGACGTCATGTCGGTGAGCGGCGCGCCCGAGACAATCGTCTTGAACACCTTCGTCTGCGTGGACAGGAACGCCGACTGGTAGCCGCCCCAGCTGTGGCCCTGCAGGCCCACGCGGTCGGGATCCACGTATCCGGCCGCGATCGCCGCCTTCACCGCCGGCACCACGCACCAGAGCGCGGAGCGGCCGGGGTCGTTCACCTTGTAGACGATGTCGGGCTGGAGGAAGGCGTACCCGCGCGAGGTGTACACCGCGGGGTTCGAGTACCGCGTGGCGTTCGGCACCGGGTACACGTGGAAGCCCTGCGAGAGCTTCTCGTAGATGTACGTGAGCGTCGGGTACTTCCTGCCCTTCTCGTATCCCGCCGGGAGGAACAGCGCGGCCTGCCGCTTGCCGAGCCCGTTGTCGCACGTGTAGTTGATGAGCACTGCGCCGGCGCTCCACGCGACGTCCTTCTGCTGGGGGTTGGCGTCCGTGAGGCGCCGCTCGGCCTTGATGCCGTCGTCCGCGGCGTACCAGTCCGGGTACTTCTGCACCGTCTGGCGCGAGTACACCCACGTGTTGGCGTCGCGGGCGCGGCGGTAGTCCACCTTCGCGTCCTCCCACGTAATCGCCGTGGCGCCGCCCTTCATGGGGTCCACCATCGCGAGGCCCTCCTTCTTCGTCCACTCGCCGTACGTCTCGAAGTAGAGCGGCTTGGCGAGGTCGATGCCTCCGCGGTCGCGCGGGTCGAAGATCTCCCGCGCCTGGTAGCGGATCTGGTCCTTCAGCCCGTTGCCGGTGATGTTCACGGCCTTGCTGCCGTCCACCGGCAGGCGCCACACGTCCCAGTTGTCGCGGATGAGGACGTTCTGGCCGTCGGTCGACCAGCCGACGAACGCGCCGCCGATGGCGGGCTTCACCTGGTTGTGGTCGTCCTCGGTGTCCCAGAACTTCGCCGGGACGCCCGTGGTGATGGTCTTCGTGGCGCCGGTGGTGAAGTCGTACACCTTCCAGTCGCCCGTGTCGTAGTACGCGTACTTGTTGTTGTCGGGCGAGAAGGTGCTGGCGCCAAACCCGCCGCGCCCGCCGCCGCCCCCGCCGCCCGGCACCTTCTTCTGGACGAGCTTGCGCTCGCCGGTGGCGATGTTCACGGCGTACACGTCGCGGTACTGGAAGCCGCGGATGCCGGCGTCGCGCTCGTACTCGGAGTTGTCGGAACCGATGCCCCACGTGTCCTTCGGGCCCGTCTGCACGGCGCGCATCTTCTCGTCGGCGAGCGGCACGACGCGCTTCGCGGCGATGTTGTACGCCGCGAGGTAGCTGAAGGCGCGGTCCTGCGACTCCTGCACCTGCTGCGTGGACTGCGTGCGCGGGTCCTTCCAGTGCCACAGGATGAGCGAGGGCACCTCGGCGTCGGTCTGCGGCGCGGCGGCCACCTGCCCCGTGTTGCCCGCGCCCGGCGCCGTGCCCTGATTGGTCGTGCCGTTGAACGTCGAAGGCGCCCGCGGCGGCGTCGGCACGCTGAGGCCGAAGTACAGCACCTTCTGGCCCTCGCCCCACTCGGGCGTGCGGTCGCCGCTCACGGCGAGCCCGCCCGTCACGCCGGCCGTCTTCGCGTCCACCTCGATGGGCTTCGCGTTCGGCGCCGTCGCGTCGGTCCACGCCACGAGCGTCGAGCGCTCCTCGGCGCCCGCCGAGTCGCTCGCACTGCGGATGGCTGCGAGCGCGTTGCTCGAGTCGCCCCACACGAGGCGGCGATACGTGGCCTTCTGGACGTCGAGCGGCCGCGTCACGCCCGTGGCCACCTGGCGCAGCTGCACGCTGTTGCCCACGCGGTCGGTCTCGCTGATGGCGTACGCGACCCAGTCGCCCGCGTCGTTGAACGCGAACTCCGACACGTTGGCGATCTGCATCGGGTAGCCGCCGCCGGCGAGATCCACCAGCTCGAGCACCGACGCGCTGCCCCCGCCCCCGCCGCCGCCCGCGCCGCCGCGCCC
>JAYEKC010000639.1:0-7573 GCA_034716715.1 Gemmatimonadota bacterium
GCGGCCGCCGGGGCAGCCCCCCTGCCGTCGGCCGCGCCGGCCGCGCCGGCCGGGCCCGCGGCCTCGCGCGACGATGCCCGCAAGATCGGCCGCGATTTCGTCACGCAGCTGAACCAGCGCCGGTACCGCGACATCGGCCAGATCCCGCAGGTGGGTGGCGATGCGACCGCCCGCGGTGATCTGCTCAAGCTCGCCGAATCGGCGGCGGACTTTTCAGCCGGCTTCGACCGGCTGCCGAGCAGCCCCGAGCCCTGGGTGCGCGGGTTCGTGACTGAGTTCGATGTCGACCTGCAGTACCGCGGCGGGTCGCGCCTGATGCGGATTCGCGCGTACGCGTCGCCGGCCGAGGGCGGCGGGTGGCGGATCGCCGGACTCGGCGTCGAGCCGGTGCCGTAGCGCCGCCCTCGGCGGCCTGGCAGGGCGCCAGCGGGGTGGAAGCCGTTGCGAATCGCCCACCGTCCCCATATCGTGTCGCGGCTGGCCACCCTCACCCGAGCGACTCGGTTCCCAATGTCCGTACGCTGCGGTTTCCCGCGCGGTGCGACACGCATCGTGGCGCTCGCCGCGGCGTTTTGCGCGGCCGGCTGTGCAACCAACCCCGCGATGCGCCGCGCGACGATGATCGCCGACGCCGACAAGGCGGCCCGCGCGGCGCTGGCCGCCGAGAACCGCCTCGATCCCGCCAAGATCCCGGCGCGAAGCTTCGCCGTCCTGCCATTCGCGGTGGACCCGCGCGATACGGTCGTTCGCCCGCTGGCGTACGGCCTTGCTGACTTGCTGACCGGGGATCTTTCCCGGTCGCCGCAACTGCAGCTGGTGGAGCGGCTGCAGACGAACGCGATCCTCCGCGAGCTCGACCTGGTGGACGCCGGCGTCACGGATCCGCGGCAGGGCCCGCGGGTGGGCCGGCTCGTCGGTGCCCGCCGGTTGATGCTGGGTTCGGCGACGCGTTCGGGGCCCACCACGTTGCGCCTCGAAGCGCGCGTGGTGGACGTGATCGGCGGCACCGTGCAGGACGTCGTGAGCGCGGAGGCGCCGTTCGACCGCGTGATCGAGGCGGAGAAGCAGCTTGCGCTGCTGCTGTTCGAGCGGCTCGGCATCACGCTCACGCCCGCGCAGCGCGCGCGGGTGGAGCAGCGGCAGACGACGCAGTTGAACGCGCTCGTGGCGTACGGCCGCGGCGTGGAAGCTGAGACGCGTGGCGACGCCGTGGGTGCGACCGCCGCGTTCGAGGAGGCCTCGCGGCTCGACGCCGCGTTCGCCGCGGCGCGGTCGCAGGCGACCGCGTCGGCGCCCGCGTCGTCGGCCCAACGCGCGTCCAGCGTGGCGCGGGTGGTCGAGCTCACGACCACCGCCGTGAATGCCCCGGTGGCCACCAAGGTGCCCGAGGCGGTTGACGCGCCGCTCGCGCCGGCGTCGGTGCTGTCGCTGATCTTCGTCATCCGGGTGACGCCGTGACGCCGCGACTCGCGCTGGTTGGGCTGGCGCTCTGTGCCGCCGGTGCCGCGCAGGCTCAGGAGTCGCTGCTGCCGTCCACCGGATGGGGCATCGCGACGGGGCTGGATGCATGGCACTTCTCGAAGCCGATCCCGCAGGCGTCGGGCGCCGTGGCAGACGTGGCCGAGTTCGCGATTCCGTTCCGGGTGCGCTCGGTGTTCGGGAGGTGGAGCTTCGACCTCTCCGGCGCGGCGGCCGCCGGCGCCGTGCATCTCACAGCCGCTTCCTCCGCACAGGGGAGCGCGTCCGGTTCGGGCCAGGGGGACGGCGGCGACCGACTCGTCAGCATCTACGGCCCGACCGACGTGAAGCTTCGTCTCACGGGGCCGTTCGCCGTGGAGGGCTTCACCGTCACGGCCGGCGTGAACGTCCCGACCGGCAAAGTCGGGCTGAACGGGGACGAGACCAGCGCGCTCCAGGCCGTGGGCGCACCCGCGCTCCGCATGCCGGTGGGCGCCTTCGGCACGGGGCTCGGCATGACGTTGGGCCTCATCCGGACCGTGGAAGGGGACGACTGGGCCGCGGCCTTTGGCGGCTCGGTGGAACAGCGGAACGAGTATTCGCCCATCGCGCTCGCGCTGGGTACCGGCAAGGCCGAGACGCGCGTGGCGCCCGGCATGGCGGTCCACGTCACGGCCGGGCTCGACCGTGCCGCTGGCGACGGCCGGTGGAGCGTGCTTGCGGTGGGCGACGTGTTCGCCAAGGACAAGGTCTCGGTGACAGGATCAACGGACGGGTCGAACGACTACACGCTCGGCCCGCAGCTCACGGTCACGTCGCAACTGGCGCTGGCCGCTGCGGGGTGGCGCGAGGCGTCGTTCAACGTGGGCGCGCGCTATCGGTCGGAATACTCCGACGCCATGGGTGCGAAGGTGTCCGGTTCGTCGGGCACGTACCTGGAGGCGTCGCTGGGCGGCGTCCGGGGCGGGTCGTTGGGCTCCGGGTTCATCATTGCCGCCGACGGGCGCTGGCACTCGGGCCTCAAGTTCACGGATGCGATGGTGGGCGCGGCGGTGACCGCGGCGGGGCTGACGCTCGGATATGAGCGCGCCGGGGACCAGACGCTTGCGCGCTACACGATCCATGGGCAGTTCGGGTCGTTCGACACCGGTACCACGAAGGCCACCGGCTTCGGCGTGACGCTCGGACTCTCCATCGCCGCGCGGCGGGAGGCCCGATGACGGGCCCGATGAGCACCTCGCGAGCGCGCGTCGCCCGGCGCGCCCTGATCGCGGTGGCCGCGGCGAGCGTGCTGGCCGCGTGCGCCGACAAGGGGTTCACGCCTCCTGCCGGCCGGTTCTCGCCGAAGATCACGCTCCAGATCTCGACGTATGCGTCGCAGCAACTGGGCTTCGGCCCGAAGTACGTGCTGCTGGCCGCGCTGTACCAGGTGTCGCGGCAGAACCGCGACGATGATTTCGTGCCCCTGGCCTTCAAGTACGTGCCTGTCGGCAACGGCCAGCTGAACGTGACGCTGCCCGTGGACATCAGCCCGTGCCTTGCCGACGACTCGCGCCTCGGGGCGAAGGACGGATGCACGATGTACCTCGCGGCCGTGCTGATGCCCGACACCGTTTCGCTCGCGGACACATCCAGCGCCGATCCGCTCAGCACCGCGTTCGACTACGCGTTCCCGATCGGGCCGTTCGTCGTCGGCGCGGCGAAGGCGCCGACGATTCCCCCGATCGACCTCTCCGCGACGCGGTTCGGCGTCGTGAACTGGCAGCAGGACGACGCCCTTCGGCTGGCGTCGCGCAACGCGCCGTGGAACCTCTCGGGGTCGCTCTCGGGCGCGCCTACCGCGACGGGCGCCACGCTGATGCTCCCGACCGCCGGCGTGGACTATTCGTCGCTCGGCCAGAACCAGTTCGCGGGGTTCTATCCCACCATCGCGATCTTCGAGAATGGGGGGTGGCGCCGCGTCGTCGCCAGGACGCTGCAGGGCGGGCCGGAGTTCGCCGGCATTGCGGCGCTTTCCACGACCGAGGCGTACCTCGCGCACCAGGCCGGCCTGTTCACCTTCGACGGCACGAACATCACTCGCGTGGGCACGGTCAACGACCCGCTCGCCTCGGTGGCAGCCGTCACGTCCGGTTCGGCGAAGTGGGTTGCCGCCGGCACGGTCAACGGCGCGGTGTGGATCGGGAACACCCAGAGCTGGCAGCGCTACACGCTGGGCACCTCGGCGCGCATTGATGCCGTGTGCATCACCGGCCAGAACGAGGCGTTCGCTGCGAGTTCGACCAGCGGGCAGATCTTCCGCTTCAACGGCAGCGTGTGGACGTCGGTTTCCGCGCCCCTCGCGACGGTACCCAAGTATCACCTCCAGTGCCCGGCGGCCGGCCAGGCGTTCGTCATCGCGTCGGGCAGCGCCCTGTACCAGTGGAACGGCAGCACCTGGGTGGCCCTGCCCCTGACGGGGATCGGCCCCGCACGCATCGTGACGTTCGACTGGGCGGTGGTGTCCCCGACGGAGATCTACGCCGTCTCGGACAGTTCGCGCACGGACCGTGTGTTCTACCGGTTTGACGGGACGAAATGGAACGAGCTTGGCCGCGAGCGGTTCAACCAGGCCTTCAGCCAGCCGTGGGCCGATCCTCGCGGTGGCGCGGCCTACGCGGTCTCGCTGTTCGGGCGCGTCGAGAAGATGACGACGTCCGGCGCCAGCGTGCTGGCGTACCAGCCCAACCTGCGGGACGTCGTCATGACGTCGGCGTCGAGCGCCTTTGCCGTGGGCTGGAACATGTTCCTCGCGCGCTGGGACGGCGCGCAGTGGACCGTGGACCCGCCGCCCGCCGGGACGCGCAACACCCGGGCGCTGCAAGGTGTGTGGTCGGACGGCCCGAAGAATGCCTGGGCCGTGGGGGCGCGCAGCGTGGCGCTCAAGTTCGACGGGACGGCGTGGGCCGTGGTCAGCGACTCGCTCCGTCCCCTCGGCGCGCAGGACAACTACAACGCGGTATGGGGAAGCGCGTCGGACGTGTGGATCGTCGGCGACGCGACCATCGTGCAATGCAAGGGCGGCACGTCGTGCGGCTCACAGCCATCGCCCGCCGCGTCGGCGGGGGCGCTGTACAGCGTATGGGGCTCCGCGGCGAACAACATCTTCGCGGTCGGCGTCGGCGGACGCATCCTCAAGTACGACGGCACGGCATGGGCGACGATGGCCAGCCCGACCAACCGAACCCTCGCGCGGGTGGCGGGCAGCGGGCCGACGGACGTCTGGGCCCTGGGAGACAGCGTGCTCCTCCACTACGACGGCACGCAGTGGTCCGTCGTGGGGCGCGGCAACGGCGACTTTGCGGACCTCCTCAGCCACGTGCCGACGGTCGCCGAGCAGCAGCCGGGCTCGAGTCGCCCGGACTACCAGGGGTTGTTCCAGCTTGGTCTCTGGGTGCGCTCACCGAAGGAGGTGTACGTCGGCAGCGAGTTCGGAAACATCGTGCGGTACGACGGAACGTCCTGGCACAACATGACCTCCGGCTCGCGGTTCTGGCGTCGGGTCACCGGCATTTCGGGCACTCCCGGGGGGTGTGCGCTCGCCGTGACCGACGCCCAGACCGACTTCCCCTCGTCGCAGCTGTGGCGCGGTGCGGGGCCGTCCGGGTGCCTGGTCGCCCCAATGACGGGGCCGAAAGTCTGGCCCTGACCTCAGCGCGCGGCCACGCGTAGCGCGCCGGGCACGGCCCGGACCACGGCCTCGCGCGCGGCGAGCTGCACGAGCTCGCCGTCGAGGTCGCACGCGGGCGGTGCGGAGAACGTGACGTCGAACCGTGCCCGCCGGACCGCGCGGACCTTCGGGTGGTTCACGTGCGCCCCCCGTAGCGCGCCGAAGAACAGCGGAAGCCGGGCAAGTCCCTGGACGTCGCCGATCATCACCTGGTCGAGCAGGCCGTCGTCCACTCGCGCCGCCGGCGCGATCCGGAACGCGCCGCCGAAGTTGGCGCCGTTCGAGAACACCAGCATCATGGCCAGGTGCGAGCGCCCCTGGGGGCCGTCCTCGGTAAAGGCGAAACCGGGATAGCCGAGCAGGCGTCGCAGCGCCACGGTGATGTAGCTCGCTGTTCCGCCCGCCCCACCGCGCCCTGCCAGGTCCTGCAGCACGACGGCGTCGAAGCCGAATCCCGCAACGTTCAGGAACCACTGCCGGCGGCCGCCGGACTCGATCGTCCCGACGTCCACACGCCGTTCCGCCGCGCGGTCGGCCACGAGCGCCGCCATGGCGGCCACGTCCCGCGTGGGCGCACCAAGGTTCTTCGCGAAATCGTTCCCGGTGCCGGCCGAGACGAACGCGATCCTCACCCGATCGGCCGCGCCGGCGTCGAGAAGGGCAGAGGCGCACCGATTCCACGTCCCATCGCCGCCCACGACCACGATCGTGTGCGCTCCGGCCGTAATCGCGCTCCGGGCCAACTCGGCCTCGTGCCCACTTGCGGTAGTGAGTTCGATTGCCGTACCCGGCCGGGCAAATGCCTTGCGCACGGGCCCCACCAACAGGCGCGCACGCCCGTGGCCGGCCTCCGGATTCACGATCACGGCAATGTCAGGCACGGGAATGATGCTGCCATCCGACGGCGCGCGAGTCAATCCGACTCTGTGTGACCGGATTCGTACCACTTGGGTCGGCCGCCGGCTGACGAAAGCGCCGAGCCAACGGTGGCGTGACGGCTGGCAGACGCCGTGGCTTCACCTTGGGGGGAACCTTACCTGCGGGGAATTGGTGAGCTCGGGACAGGCAGGCGTCGCGCATCGGCTATCCGGACCGTCGCGGCGCCATTTCCGGCTGGGGCCCATCGGCCTGGTGGTGGATGGAGGAGTGCCGTTTGGGGTGATCGCCGAATGGCTGCCACACACGGACATTTCGAGCGACGACGCGCCGGCCGCCGCCCTTTCCGTGGCGTGCGACACGAGGCCAAACGACCCGGCGCAGCCCCCGACGCGCGAGGTGGGGTGCGTCCGCGCCTGGAACATGCCGAGCGCCGAGCGAGTGATCATGCTCACGCCGACGGGCCATGCCCAGGTGGACCTTCGCGGGCGGCTCGCGCGCGTGGATCCGGGCGACGACCGGGTGGCAGCCGCGGCGCTGCTGGACTTGACCGTGGCACTGCTGCTGGCGCGCGTGCACGCGGCCATCCTCAATGCGTCGGCGGTGGTGGATGGCGCCGGGTGGGGGTGGCTGCTCGTGGGCGCGAGGCGCGAGCGCGCGAGGCTCGCGTCGACCTTCTGCGAGGACGGATTCGGTTACGTGAGCGAGGGCCAGGTGCTGCTGCGCCGTGGTCCGCTCAACCGGGACGTGGTCGTGGCCGAGAGCTGGCACCGCCCGCCGGCCCACTCCAGCGCACGGAGCTCCGGAGCCGCCCCGCCACTACCGTGGGACCGTTGGCAGCCGCTCGCGCCCGTAAAGGGCATCCTCCTGGCTTCGGCGACGGATCCTGACCCCGCCGGGGGCCGGAACCCCGCGGGGTGGGCCGTCGCCGCCCGGTCGGAGCTGGAGGGCGCGTTCGGCGCCGCCGTTTCGTACGCCGGGGTCGACGGGGTTGGCGACACAAACGTCGCTGCCCTGATCGGCGCGTGCCTTCCCAAGGCTGCATACCGCGTACCCGTCGATCCCCGTGCCCAAGCGGCCGATCCGCGGCCGGCCGCCCGCCTGCGCGCCCTCGTGCAGGGCCAGCCCGCCTAGCGCGCGAGGTTGCGCAGGACGTACGGCAGGATGCCGCCGTTCCGGTAGTAGTTCAGTTCCTCCGGCGTGTCGATCCTGCTGCGCACCCGGAACGTCTTCGCCGTGCCGTCGGCGCCGGCGGCCTTGACGGTGAGCGAGGCACGCGGCGCCATCGTGTCGGAGAGTCCCTCGATGAAGAACGTCTCGAAGCCGGTCAGGCCGAGCGACTGGCGCGTTTCGCCGTTCGTGAACTCGAGAGGAATGACGCCCATGCCCACCAGGTTGGACCGGTGGATGCGCTCGAAGCTTTCGGCGATGACCGCGCGCACGCCGAGGAGCATGGTGCCCTTGGCCGCCCAGTCCCGCGAGGATCCGGTGCCGTACTCCTTGCCCGCGATGACGATGAGGGGCGTGCCC
>JAYEKC010000640.1:0-7566 GCA_034716715.1 Gemmatimonadota bacterium
TGACCGTGACCGGGCCGCCGCGGAAGACGGTGTCGCCGGCGGCGTTCACGTACTTGAGGTTGAGCGCGAGCGGGAGGCCGGTGGACGGAGCCGAGGCCGGGAGCGGCACCGAGAGCGTGAGCTGGAGCTCGGTGGCGCCGGCCGGGAAATCGACGACGGTGTCGAGGGCGACGGTGCCGTCGGGGTTGTTGAGGACGATGCGGACGCGGGTGAAATCCACGCCGCTGCCGCCGGCTGCCTGGAACGCGGGAAGGGCCGCCGGGAACTCCGTCGAGAAGGCGATGCCCTGTGACCGCACGATGCCCGCGTTGCCGCCCGGGCCCGTGGGCTCGCGCCCGCAACTCAGCGTCGCGACGGCAACGGCAGTCGCGAGGAGCAGCAGGCTCCGCGCATCAGCGGGTTTGATCGGCGCTCGGGACAATCGGGCGAGGCGAGGGTTGGGCGGCGCCGTACGAGGGCGCCAAGGAGAACGGCAACAACGATATAGAGCCAGCCCCGTGCGCAACAGGTGGCACGCCCCAGCGGCCGTGTGACGTGCGTCACGGGGGGGGGCGGGGCCGCGCGCGCGCAGGCCCGCGAAGGCGATAGTTTCTTGACACCTCGCCCCGGCCGGCCCGCAAATCCACCGAATGCCCATTCCAGTTCGCTTGCGCGCGACCGCCCTGATCGTGGCATCCACCGCCATCGCCATCGTGTGCGCCCGGCTCGGCGTGTGGCAGGTGGACCGGCTGGCGGAGCGGCGCGCGCTGAACGCCCTCCTCCTGTCACGGATGCGTGACCCGGTGGTGGACGTGTCGCGCATCGGTGCGGACACCGGGGCGGGGCACTACCGGATCGCCACGGCGCACGGGACGTTCGACTACGCGCACGAGTTCGCGTGGGCGGCGCGCGTCCGTCGTGGGTCGCCGGGCGTGAACCTCCTGACGCCGATGCGGGGGAACGGCGTCGCGGGCGCCGTGCTGGTGAACCGGGGGTGGGTCTACTCCCCGGATGCGAAGACCGTCCAGTTCGCCCGCTGGCGTGAACGGGACACGGCGACGGTGACGGGGTATATGGAAACGTGGCAGCAGGCGTGCGGTGCCACCGCGACGACGTTTCCCCCCGCGTGCGGCGACACGGCCGGGCGGGTGCTGCGGCGGCTCGACAGCACGGCGGCGGCGCGGCTTGCCGGGTCGCCCGTGGCTCCGTACCTGCTCGTGCAGACGTCCGACAGCGTGCTGCACGCCGACTCCATCCCGGCCCGCGCCGAGGAGCCGGTGCTCGACGAGGGGCCGCACTTCAGCTACGCGGTGCAGTGGTTCGCGTTCGCGGCGATCGCGCTGGTCGGGGGCATTGCGCTCGCGCTGCGCGGCGCAAGCCGCTAGGTATCGACAGGAGGAGACGATGACGGGAACGGCAAGCGAGCGCCGTGCACCTGCGCCGACGGGCGCGGGGCGCGCGGCCACCGAAGACGAGGCGCGCGACGTCGCCGAGGCGGCGCGCGAGACGGAGTGGGAACGCCCAAGCTTCCTGGCCGGGCTCTTCATGGGCCGGTTCGATCCGTCGCCTGTGCTGCCGTTCCCCGAGGAGGACCCCGCCGAGGCCGCGCGGGCGAAGCCGTTCCTCGACGCGTTCCGCGCGTTCCTCCGCGACTACGACGCCGACGAGGTGGACCGCGTCGGGCGCATCAGCGACGCCGACGTGCAGCGCCTGCGCGAGATCGGCGCGTTCGGCATCAAGATTCCGCGCGAGTACGGCGGACTGGGGCTCTCCATTCACGCCTACGTGGAGGCGATGTCGCTGGCGTCGGCGAAGTGCGGCAACCTGGTGGCGCTCCTGTCCGCGTCGCAGAGCATCGGCGTGCCGCAGCCGCTCGCGCTCGTCGGCACAGAGGACCAGAAGCGCCGCTACTTCCCGCGCATCGCGAAGGGGGCGATCACGGCGTTCGCGCTCACCGAACCCGGGGTGGGCAGCGACCCCGCGAACATGCTCACCACGGCCACGCCGAGCGAGGACGGGAAGTCGTGGATCATCAACGGCGAGAAGCTGTGGTGCACGAACGGCACGCGCTGCGAGCTGATGGTCGTGATGGCGCGCACGCCCGACCGGATCGTGAACGGCAAGCCGCGCCGCCAGATCACGGCGTTCATCGTCGAGGCCGACTGGCCGGGGATCGAGGTGCTGCATCACTGCCGGTTCATGGGCCTCAAGGCCCTCGAGAACGGGTGGATGAAGTTCACGAACGTGCGGGTGCCGGCGGAGAACGTGCTCTGGGGCGAGGGCCGCGGGCTCAAGCTCGCCCTGATGACGCTCAACACCGGGCGCCTCACGATCCCGGCGGGCGTGGCGGGGGCGACGAAGGAGATCCTCGGGTGGGTTCGCAACTGGTCCGTCGCGCGCGTGCAGTGGGGCCAGCCGGTGGGCCGCCACGACGCCATCGCGCAGAAGGTCGCGCGCATGGCCGCCGACACGTTCGCCATCGAGGCGGTGGCCTCGCTGACGACGGGCCTGCATGAACGCGGCTCCGACATCCGCCTCGAGGCCGCGATCGCCAAGCTGTGGAACACGGAGAACGGCTGGCGCATCATCGACGACGCGCTGCAGATCCGCGGCGGCCGCGGCTACGAGACGGCCGACTCGCTCCGGGCGCGCGGTGAACCGGCGATCCCGGTGGAGCGGATGATGCGCGACGCCCGCATCAACCTGATCTTCGAGGGATCGAGTGAGATCATGCGGCTCTTCATCGCGCGCGAAGCGGTGGACCGGCACTTCTCGCTCGCGTTCCCGATCGTCTCGCCGAAGTCCACCATGGGGCAGCGGTTCGCCGCGCTGGCCAGGGCCGCGCCGTTCTACGCCGCGTGGTATCCGCGGCTCTGGTTGCCGGTCCTGCGGTCGTACGGTGAGTTCGGCGCGCTGGCCGGCCACGCGCGCTACGTGGCGCGCGCCACGAAGCGCCTGGGCCGCGCCCTCTTCCACGCAATGGTGCGCTTTGGCCCGGGCCTCGAGAAGCGGCAAATGGTGCTGTTCCGCGCGGTGGACATCGGCGCCGAGCTGTACGCGATGACGGCCGCATGCGCGCGCGCCACGATGCTGGCGTCGCGCGCGCGGCCCGCCGCCGGCTCAGGCCCGTCCGGCGAGGCAAACGGCGGCGGCCAGGCGGGAGCGGGCGCTGTGGAGCTGGCGGACGCGTTCTGCCGGTTGTCCCGGCGGCGCGTGGAGGCGCTGTTCGGCGCGCTCTACGGCCCGGAGGACCGCGCGATGTACCGCGTGGCGCAGCACGTCCTCGACGGACAACACGCCTGGCTGGAACGACACTGACGGGACCGGGCCCCGGCGCTGCCGCGTGTCGCCGGAGGCGCGCGTAGGGTCGCGCGTCAGGCCACGCGATCGCGCCGGAACTGGAGCAGCACCACCGCCGCCACGATCAGCGCCCCGCCGCCGAGCATGCGCGGGGTCATCGGCTGGGCCAGCACCAGGGCGCCGATCACCGCGGTGAGGAACGGCTCCACGGTGCTCACGATCGCCGTGCGCACGGGCCCGAGCCGGATGAGGCCCATCAGGAACAGCACCGACGGCAGCACCGTGCTGAACACGGCCAGCGTGCCGATTGCGCCCCACGCCGCCGCGCCCAGGCCGTAGCCGAACGTCCGGTTGGCCACCGCCCATACGAGGAAGCACGCGGCGGACCCGATCTTCGCCAGGGCGCTGGTGACCGCCACCGGGTGCGTTTTCTGCAGGTGCAGCATGGTGGGGATGTACCCGCCGTAGATCACGGCGGCCGACAGCGCGAGCGCGACGCCCTTCCAGTAGCCGGGCGCGGCGCCCACGCTGCCCGGCACGCCGGCGATGAGGACGATGCCGCCGAAGCTGAGGCCCAGCGCCAGCGAGCGGCGCGCCGTGAGCGGCTCGGCGCCGCGGACGGCCTGCACGACGGCCACCCACGCGGGGTACGTGTAGAAGAGGAACGCCAGCGTGCCGACCGGGATGTACGCGATGCTCGAGAGCGCGAGGGCGAGGAACAGCGCCTGCCCGCCGCCGCCGATCACGAGGAACTGCGCCACCTCGCGGCCCGGGAGGCGCGGGTACCCGCGGGCGCCCACGAACGTGCCGAGGACGACGGACGCGAGGACATACCGCCACGCGAGGACGTTGGCGAGCGAAGCGCCGTGCGTGATGGCGACGCTCGTGAGCGTGCTGACCGCGGCGAACCCCAGCGCCGCGAGCAGCGTGAACGTGGTGCCCGCGGCGTGGCGTACGCCTTCGGCCGCGTCGTGGGCCGGCGCAACCGCCGGGCCGGGCGCGCCCGCGCCGGCTGCCTCCTCCGCGCCCGCCATCAGCCCATGAACTTGCCGAGGATGATCAGCGCCACCGTGAAGTAGATGACGAGTCCCGACACGTCGACGAGCGTGGCGACGAACGGCGCCGAGGCGCTCGCCGGGTCGAAGCCGAGGCGGCGGAGCAGGAACGGCAGCATCGACCCCGCCATCGAGCCGAAGGTGACGATGCCCACGAGCGCGAAGAAGGTGTTCAGTGCGACGAGGATGGACGGGGTGCCGTTTTCCGTGTAGTCGTACCCGAGCGCGAACGACCCCAGGTGCCACCCGGCGTCGTGCATCACCTGCCAGAGTTCCACCCGGATGAAGCCGATGGCGCCGAGCAGCGCGCCGAGCGCCAGGCCCGTGGGCAGCTCGCGGAGGGCCACGCGCCACCAGTCCCTGAGCTGCACCTCCTTCAGCGCCATCGCCCGCGTGATGAGCGACGTGGCCTGCGACCCGGAATTGCCGCCCGAGCTCATCACCAGCGGGATGAAGAGCATCAGCACCGGCAGCTTCTCCAGCTCCGTGTCGAAATACTGGAGCGCCTGCGTGGTGAACATCTCGCTCACCATCAGCACGCTCAGCCAGCCGGCGCGCTTGCGGAGCATGCCGCCGATGCTCATCTGCATGTAGGGCTCGTCGAACGCCTCGACGCCGCCCAGCTTCTGCACGTCCTCGGTCTGCTCCTCCTGGATGACGTCGATGACGTCGTCGAAGGTCACCACGCCGAGCAGCCGGTTCTTCTCGTCCACCACCGGGATTGCCACGAGGTCGTACTCGGCGATCAGCCGCGCGACCTCCTCCCGGTCGGCCGTGACCACGACCTTCCGCACCTCCGGCCACGCCACCTCGGCCATCCGGGCGCCCTCCGGGGCCGCGAGGAGCTCGCGCAGCGACATCACGCCGGCGAGCGTCGCGGTGGGGTCGAGCGTGTACACGACGTTCATCGCCTCGCGCCGGCCCGAGCGCGCAATCTCGCGCACGCGGCGCAGCGCCTCCTCCACCGTGTACGTGTCGGGCACCGAGACGACTTCCGTCGTCATCAGGCCGCCGGCGCTGTCCGCCGGATAGAGGAGCAGCTGCTCGGTGGCGCGTCGCGTTTCGGCCGGGAGCGCCTCGACGATCTCCTCGGCGTGCTCCTCGTCGATCTCCTCGAGGGTGTCGGCGCGGTCGTCCGGCGTCATCGCCGCGACGAGCTTTGCCGCCTGCTCGGGGCTCATCTCCTCGAGGATCGCGGTGCGCAGCTCCTCCGCGAGGTACTCGAGCACCGCGGCCGCGCGCGACGACGGCAACGAGGCGAGGAACACCGGCACCTGGCTGCGCGGCAACGCCTCGGCCACGTCGGCGAGGTCGGCCGGGTGCATGTCCTCGGTCTCCGCCGCAACCGTGCCGGGCTCGCTCTCCAGCAGGTCCAGGATGTCCGGCGCCAGCAGCGCCGCGAGCGATTCCTGCTCCTCCCTCTGCGGCTTGTTGGGGGTCATGGCGCGGATCCCTGCGGGCGACGCGGCGCCCGCCGTGCGGTCATTACGAGGTGCGGGTGGCCTCTCTATAGTTGAGCCGAAGCTAACCGGCACACGCGGAGGGGAACAACCCTCGGCGGCGGCGCGCGCCGCCCTCCGTAGTTCCACGGAGGCGTGCCGGAGTTACGGAACCGTGACGAAACTTTCGTCGCGCGGCCGCGTATCACAGGCAGATATCACCGCAACACACGACCCAGGGCGGTTGCAACCTTTTCGCCGTTGCGGTGTCCTAATAGGCAGAACGAAGGACTGAGCGGGCAGTTGGTAAGTCGGGTTGAGCGCCGGTGCTGGTGGGGGGCCGGCCTCCTCCCTTACCGACTGCCCGTTCTCCTATCTTGCAGGTGAAGCGCCGTCCGCCGCCGGCTCGCGCGAGCCGCGCCCCCGTACCGCCTCCGCCCCACCTGCCATGCCAGTCGTCGCCTTCCTCGGACTCGGCGCCATCGGATCGCCGATGGCTCGTCATCTCGCCGCGCCGGAGTTCACGCTCCGGGTCTGGAACCGCACCGCGGCGAAGGCCGCCGAGTTCGCCGCGAAACACAACGCCGCGCAGGCGGGCACGGCACGGGAGGCCGCCGCCGGCGCCGACTTCGTGGTGACCTGCCTCTCGACGTCGGCCGACGTCGAATCCGTGCTCGACGGCGCCGACGGACTCGAGGCCGGGCTCGCCAGTGGGGCGGTGCTCGTGGATTGCACGTCCGGCGACCCCGCGGCGTCGCGCCGCATCGCCGCGCGCCTCGGGCGAAAGGGGGTCGCCTTCCTCGACGCGCCCGTGTCGGGCGGCGTGGCCGGCGCGGAGATCGGTACGCTCACCGTGATGGTCGGTGGCGACGCCGCCGCCCTTGAACGGGCGATGCCCGTCCTCGAGGCCTTCGGCGAGAAAATCGTCCACTGCGGGCCCGTCGGCGCGGGCCACGCCGTGAAGGCGATCAACCAGGCGATGCTCGCCCTGCACATCTGGGGCCTTGGCGAGGGACTCGTGGCGCTGGCGCGGATGGGCGTGAACCCCGCGGTCGCCCTCGACATCATCAACGCGTCGAGCGGCCGGTCGAACACGTCGCAGAACCTGTTCCCGCAGCGGGTCCTCACGCGGGCGTTCCCGCGCACGTTCAAGCTGGCCCTGCTCGACAAGGACGTCGGCATCGCCGCGCGCTCGCTGCGGGAGCAGAAGGTGCCCGCGCCGCTCACGCAACTCGCGGCCGAGCTCATGAGCCTCGCGCACCGCGAGCTGGGCGAGGACGCCGACCACGTGGAAGCCGTGAAGGTCATCGAACGCATGGCCGGCGAGGTGATCGATTGACCGCCACCACCGACCAGATCCGCAGCCGGTTCCCGGCGCTCGAGCGCCGCCACAACGGGCATCCCGTGGCGTGCTTCGACGGCCCCGGCGGCACGCAGGTGCCGCGCGAGGTCGTGGACGCGATGGCGGACTACCTGCTGCACCACAACGCCAACACGCACTGGGCGTACCCGACCAGCGAGGAGACCGACGCGATGCTGGCCGGTGCGCGCGCGGCGATGGCGGACCTCCTCGCCTGCGAGCCGTCCGAGGTGGCGTTCGGCAACAACATGACGACGCTCACGTTCCACGTGTCGCGCGCGCTGGGTGCGGGCTGGCGGGCCGGCGACGAGGTGGTCGTCACCGACCTCGACCACGAGGCGAACGTCGCCCCCTGGCTGCGCCTCGCTGCCGAGCGCGGCGTGACCATCCGCCGGGTGTCGGTGAACCTCGACACCTGCGAACTCGACTGGGC
>JAYEKC010000641.1:0-7534 GCA_034716715.1 Gemmatimonadota bacterium
TTGTACGTGTCCACCGTCTTGGGGCTGATGTGCAACTGTTCCCCGATCTCCGGCGCGCTGTACCCCGACGCCACCAGCTTGAGGATCTCCTGCTCGCGGTTTGACAGGTCCTCGAACCGGCTCCGCTCGCTCGCCCCCTGCTCGCGCCGCTTGAACTCCTTCGCCAGGGCGCGGGCGGCGCCTGCCTGAAGGTACGGATCGCCGTTGGCGACGATGCGCACGGCGGCCACCAGCTCGCGGTCCGCCGCGCTCTTGACGAGGTACCCGCTGGCGCCCGCCTCGAGCGCCGGAACGAGGTACTCGTCCTCGGTGTGCATCGTCAGGATCAGGACCTTGGACGGGATACCGGCCGCGGCGATCTCCTTCGTCGCGGCGGCGCCGTCCATCTCGTCCATGGACAGGTCCATGACGATGACGTCGGGCTTCAGTCGCTCGGCGAGGGCGACTGCTTCGCGCCCGTTCCGGGCCTCGCCCACGACGTCAATGTCCTTGGCCTCGCCGAGCACGGCGCGCAGTCCCGCGCGGACCACGGCGTGGTCGTCGACAAGCAAAACGCGGATGAGGTCACCGGACATTGGCACGGCGGCAGCTCGCTTTCGTAGTTGATGTCGCCGGGAACCCGGCGCCGGCGGCGAGTGTGGTACATTGAACTGCGTAGGGAACTACGCTGCATCGTAGCCGGTTCGTCCCGACACACCGTAGGGCGAACTCCACGAAGGGCGGGAGAGAACCCTACGCAAATGTAGGGGATTCCCCCACACACTGCTCACACCGCTCACCACCGCGCCGTCGCCCTCGTGGACCCGCTGCTCACCGACCGTCTCCTGCGAGCCAGCGTCGAGTCGTCCGTTGACGCGGTGATCTGCACGGACGCCCGGCAGCGGATCACGTTCTTCAACCGCGGCGCCGAAGCGATGTTCGGGTATCAGGGCGGCGAGGTCCTCGGGCGCCCGCTCGAACTGCTGATTCCGCACCGGTTCCAGGCGGTGCACCGCGGCCACGTGGACACATTCGGGCAGTCGGGCCAGGAAGCCCGCCTGATGGGGGAGCGGCGCGAGGTGGCCGGCCTGCGCAAGGACGGGAGCGAGTTTCCCGCGGCGGCGTCCATCGCGCAGGTGACGCTCGACGGCGAGCGCGCCTATTCCGTGGTGCTGCGCGACGTGACGGAGCGGCGCCGGTTCGAGCGCGACAACGCGGAACTGGTCCGCGAATTGCGGGCCGCGGTCGCCGCTCGCGACGACATGCTTGGCATTGTGTCGCACGACCTGCGTAACCCGGTCAACGCGGTGAAGATGCTCGCGGCGGCGATTGTCCGTGCCGGCGAGGCCGACCAGCTTCCGCCGGTCGTCGCGGAGCACGCCGAAGTGCTGCTCCAGGCCGCACGTCAGATGGACGCCCTGATCCAGGACCTGCTCGACGTGTCGAAGCTCGAATCGGGGCAGATGGCCATGTCGCCGCGACCGGTGTCGATGACCGACCTCGTGGGCGCGGCCACGCGCGTGCTCGAACCCTCGGCGGTGGAGGCCGGGGTGCGCATCCAGTCGGACGTGTCGCCGTCGCTGCCGCAGGTGGACGTGGACCCGGACCGGCTGGTGCAGGTGCTGTCGAACCTCGTGAGCAACTCGGTGAAGTACACCGCGGCCGGCGGCCACGTGCTGGTGCGCGCGCAGGTGGACGAGGACGTGGTGCGCGTGACGGTCGAGGACACGGGTGTCGGCATACCCGACTCTGAGCTGCCGCGCGTGTTCGACCGGTTCTGGCAGTCGCGGCGCACCAACCGGAGCGGCGCGGGCCTTGGCCTCACGATCGCGCGGGGCATCGTCCGTGCACACGGCGGCCGCATCTGGATCGATAGCGCGGTGGGCGAGGGCACGCGCGTCCACTTCACGGTGCCGCGCGCCGCGCGAGCCGGCGACGCCTGACGCGCAACGCCCCGGGCCGCACCGCGACCCGGGGCACGTTGCGAAGACCGGCGGCCGAAGACTGCGCCATCGCCCGACCTTCATTGCTGCGCACGCCGGCTGGCGCGCCCGGCGTCGGAAGTGAAGCTGCCACGACGACCACGCGTCCGGTGTCGGCGGGGAACCCGACGCACGCCTGGCGAACTTCCCCACCCCGCTGTCGGGCGGGAGCGGACGCGCAGGTCGGGAGCGGCTTACGCGCGGCGCACTCCGCCCCCAAACTCGTACCGGAACCCGAGTCGTTGCAGCAGATCAACGAGCCGCCGGAGTCCAAGGCCCATCACGCTGAAGTAGTCGCCGTCCACCCGCTCGACGATGGTGGCGCCGTACCCCTGGATGCCGTACGCGCCGGCCTTGTCGAGCGGCTCGCCCGTCGACACGTACGCGACGATCTCCGCGGCCGAGACCGGGCGGAACGTGACGCCGACGGATTCGACGGCGGACACGACGTGGCCGGCATGCGACGCCGCAATGGCCGTGTGGACGAGGTGCGACCGGCCGGCGAGGCGGGCCAGCATCCGCGCGGCATCGGCGGGGTCTTCCGGCTTGGCAAGGATGTCGCCGTCCACCACGACGGTGGTGTCGGCGGCGATCACGATGGCCTCTGGGTCGGCGGCGGCGATGGCCACTGCCTTGTCGCGTGCCACGCGCTCGACGTACGCCACCGGCGCCTCCCCGGCATGGACGGATTCGTCCACGTTGGCCGGTCGCACCTCGTGCGCGATGCGGATGAGCGCGAGGAGGTCGCGCCGGCGCGGCGAGGCCGACGCCAGGATCACGCGCGGCGGCGTCATCGTTCGAGCCAGAGCGTGACCGGGCCGTCGTTGACGAGTTCCACCTGCATCATTTCGCCGAACTCGCCGGTCTGCACCGGCGTCCCGCGCTCCCGCAGCGCGGTGATGAAGCGCTCGTAGAGGGGCACGGCGGCGTCGGGGTGGGCGGCCTGGATGAAGCTGGGGCGCCGGCCCTTGGCGGCGTCGCCGTACAGCGTGAACTGCGACACGACGAGCAGCGCGCCACCCACGTCGGCCAGGGCCAGGTTCATCTTGTCGTCGGGGTCGGCGAAGAGCCGGAGGCCGACGATCTTGTCGGCCATCCACTGGAGGTGGGCGTCACCGTCGCCGTGGGTGAACCCCACGAGGACGACGAACCCACGGTCGATGCGGCCGGTTTCCCGGCCCTCGACGGTGACGTGGGCGCGGGACACGCGCTGGAGCAGGACTCGCATCGGGCGTAGAATAGCGGGTCATGGACCGCGACCGCCACGTGAGCGACTGGATCCACTCCGGCAAGCTGCACGGCGTGTGGGGCGGCGGGATCATGGGCATCTGGGCCCTCGTCGCCGTGATGGCCGGGTTCCCGGTTCCGCTCCGCGAGCACCCCGCGATCCTCATCCTCGTCGCCGTCGGCCTCGGGTCTGCCGCCGGTTTCGCGCTGGGCCGCGCCGTGCTCGGCGCGTCGGGCGCGGCGGCGCAGCAGGTGTACATGCCCGGGAACGGCGGCACGTACGTCGTCCAGCACTCGCACATCGACGCGCTGGAGGCGCAGGGCAACTACGCCGGCGCCGCGGACGCATGGGAGAAGGTGGCCATCGCGGAGCCACACAACCCCTGGCCGCTCATCCGGGCCGGTGAGCTCTACCTGCGAACGCTGAAGGACCCGTCCATGGCGCTCGAGCGATTCGTCGGCGCGCGCGCGGTGCCCGGTATCAATGCCGAGGTCGAGATGTACGCATCGCAAAAGATCATCGACCTCTACCTTGGTCCCCTCGGCCAGGACGGGCGCGCGCTGGTGGAACTGCGGCGGTTCATCGAGCGGCACGCGGGCACGCGCGAGGCCGCCCACGCACGGGAGGCCCTCGCGCGCCTCAAGGCGGAGCGGCGCGCCGAGTAGCCCCGCACCCGCTGGGCCCGCTCCCGGGCCGGCCGCGCGGCTACTCGACCGTGACGCTCTTCGCGAGGTTCCGCGGCTGGTCCACGTTGGCGCCCCGCTTGACCGCGATGTAGTACGCGAGGAGCTGCAGCGGCACCACCGAGAGGACCGGCGTGAGCATCGATTCCGTCTCGGGAATCCGGATCTCGTGGTCCACCAGCCCGGCGAGGGCCGGCTCGTCGCGGCTGGTGATGACGATGGTGCGGCCGCCGCGGGCGCGCACTTCCTGGATGTTCGACACCACCTTGTCGAACACGCCGTCGTGGGGCGCGATGAACACCACCGGCATGTTCTCGTCGATCAGCGCGATGGGCCCGTGCTTCATCTCGGCCGCCGGATAGCCCTCGGCGTGGATGTACGAGATCTCCTTCAGTTTCAGCGCGCCTTCGAGCGCCGTGGGGAAGTTGTATCCACGCCCGAGGTACAGGAAGTTGGTGGCGTCCTTGAACTGCTCGGCGATGGCCTCGATGGCCGGGGCGGAAGCGAGTACGGCGCGAATCTTCGCCGGCAGGTCGTGCATCGCCTGGGCGATCTCGCGGCCCCGAACCACGGAGAGGTCGCGCTTGCGGGCCAGCTTGAGCGTGAACAGCGCGAGGGCCACCACCTGGCTGGTGAACGCCTTCGTGCTCGCCACACCGATCTCGGGGCCGGCGTGCAGGTACACGCCGCCGTCATCCTCGCGGGCGATGGTCGAGCCCACGACGTTCACAAGGCCGAGCGTACGCGCCCCGCGGCGCTTGGCCTCGCGCATCGCGGCCAGCGTGTCGGCCGTCTCGCCAGACTGCGAGATGACGATGCAGAGCGTCTGGCCGCCGACGATCGGGTTCTTGTAGCGGAACTCCGACGCGTACTCCACCTCCACGGGGATGCGGCACAGCTCCTCGATCAGCATCTCGCCGATGAGCGCCGAGTGCCACGAGGTGCCGCACGCCGTGATGATGACGCTGTCGATCGCGAGGAGTTGCTCGTGGGTGAGGTTGAGCCCGCCCAGCTTCGCCGTGCCGTCGTCGAGGATCAGCCGGCCGCGCATGGTGTTCTCCACGCTCTCCGGCTGCTCGAAGATCTCCTTGAGCATGAAGTGGTCGTAGCCGCCCCGCTCGATGGCGGCGAGGTCCCAGTGGATGCGATCCACCTGGCGCGGGATGGGTTGCGCGTGCGCGTCGATCACCCGATAACGGTCCTGTTCCACCACGGCCACGTCGCCGTCATCGAGGTACACCACCTCGCGCGTATGCGCGAGGATCGCCGACGGGTCCGACGCGACGAAGTTCTCTCCCTCGCCCACGCCCACGAGCAGCGGGCTCCCCTTGCGCGCCGCGACGATCTTGCCCGGGTCGCGGCTGCTGATCACGGCCAGCCCGTACGTGCCCTCGATCTTGGTGAGCGCGCCCAGCACCGCCTCCTCGAGTGACCCGTCGAACAGCTCCTGCACGAGGTGCGCGACCACTTCGGTGTCGGTGTCGGACCTGAACGTGTACCCGAGTTCCTGCAACGCCGCCCGCAACGCCGTCGCGTTCTCGATGATCCCGTTGTGCACCACGGCGACCGAGCCGTCCTTGGACAGGTGCGGGTGGGCATTGCGCTCGTTGGGCGGACCATGCGTGGCCCAGCGCGTGTGCGCGATTCCCTCGCGGCCCTGCACCGGCCGCCTCGCCAGCGCGGCCTCGAGCGCGGCGATCTTGCCCGGGGCCCGTCGCGTCTCAATCCCCTTGCCGTTCAGCACCGCGACGCCCGACGAGTCGTAGCCGCGGTATTCCATCCGCTTCAATCCCTCGAGGAGGAGCGGGACGACGGGCTTGGGGCCGATGTAGCCGATGATGCCACACATGGGTGAGGGGCGCGGGTGAGGGGTAAGGGGTGGTGAGGGGTGAGGCTACCCAGCGGCCAGGCTCGCCCGCCCGCGGTCGACCAGCGCCTGGGCCTCCTCTCGCGTGGGCGCCTCCGCGATCACGCGAATGATCGGCTCCGTGCCTGACGGCCTCAGGTGCACCCAGCGGTCGGGCCAGGTGAGCCGCAGGCCATCCTCGGTGTTCCGCTCCGCATCCGGGAACGCCCGGCCGAGCGTCGCGTACGCCGTGTCGAGCGGGCCGGTCCCACGCGGCAGCTTGTCCTTGATGATCACGTAACTCGGGGCAGCGGCGACGATGGCGGACACAGGTCGGTTCTCGTCGACGAGCAACTGCAAGGTCAGTGCCACCGCCAGCGGCGCGTCGCGGCCAAGATGGAGGTCAGGCAGGATCACGCCGCCATTCCCCTCCCCGCCCACCACGGCGCCGTCCGCCCGCATCCGCAGCGCCACGTTCACCTCGCCCACCGGGGCGTGGACGATGCGCTGGCCGGCCGCCTTCACGGCGTCGTCCACCACCTGGCTGGTGGAGAGGTTCACCACGACGTGTCCTTTTCGCTGTCGCAGCACGACACGGCACGCGAACGCCAGCGTGTAGTCCTCGCCGATCGCGCGACCATCGTCGGCCACGATGGCCAGGCGGTCCACGTCCGGGTCCGTGGCGAATCCCACCGCCGCCCCGGACTCGCGGACGAGCCTGGACAGGTCGCCGAGGTTCCCGGGCACCGGTTCCGGCGGGCGCGGGAACCTCCCGTCCGCCTCGAGGTTGATGCCCGACACCTGGCAGCCGAGCCGCTCGAGCAGCTGGGGGATGATCGCGCCACCGGCGCCCCGGCAGGCATCGAATGCCACGCGGAACCGGCGAGCGCGGATGGCGTCCACGTCGACAAACGGCAGTGCCAACACCGCCTCGACGTGGCGCCCGATGGCGGCATCGTCGGGCCGGACCGCGCCAAAGGCATCCCACGTGGCGTAGGGCACGCCCGAATCGAGCAGCGCGCGCATGGCGGCGCCCGCGTCGGCGCTCAGGAACAGTCCGTCGGCACCGATGAACTTGAGCGCGTTCCACTCGATGGGGTTGTGGCTCGCCGAGATCATCAGCCCACCCGCCGCGTGGTGGTGCTCCACGGCCAGCTGGAGCGTTGGGGTGGTGGTCAGGTCGAGGTCCACAACGTCGGCGCCAACCGCCTGCAGCGCCGCCTGGGCGACGGAGTGGAACAGCGGCCCGCTCACGCGGCTGTCGCGCCCCAGCACCACGGGGCGGCCGGGCGTGCGGCTCCGGGCCCACGCGGCGAACGCCGCGGCGTAGCTGGCGACCACGGCCGGGTCGAGGCCGAAGCCGACCCGTCCGCGGATGCCGGAGACGGAGATCATGAGGCGCGGGTCTGCCATTCGCTGGAAAGATGCCCGTCCGGCGCCGCCCGCAGAAGGTGGCGGGGCCAGGCCCGTAACCGCCGTGGCCAGAGGCTATCTTTCGAGACGGCGCCCGCGACGAGCGTGGGCGCGACGACTCCCATCGCCAGGCATCCGTGACCCGCGCCTTCGACGAAGACTTCGCCTACGGCATCGCGACCCGGGGCGTGCACGCCGGGCAGCGCCCCGACCCCACCACCGGCGCCATCATGCCGCCGATCGTGCAGACGAGCACGTACGTCCAGGAAGCGCTCGGCGTCAACAAGGGCTACGAATATGCGCGCGGCCGGAACCCCACGCGCGAGGCGCTGGAACGCAACGTCGCGGCGCTCGAGGGCGGCCGCCACGGCTTCGCGTTCTCGAGCGGCATGGGGTGCCTCAC
>JAYEKC010000642.1:0-7522 GCA_034716715.1 Gemmatimonadota bacterium
CGCGCCGGGTGCCGTCCTGTTCGGCCCGAACGAACTGCAGCCGGACGTGCAGGTGATCCCCGGCACGCGAACGCGGGGCACGTGGGAGGGCAGCCCCACGCCGATCCTCGTGGCCGAGGTGCTCTCCGAGTCCACCGCACGCCGCGACCTCGGCGTGAAGCTGGACGCCTATCGCGACAGGCTGGGCATCGCGACGGTGTGGATCGTGGACTATGAGCGGCGGGAGATCACCGTGTCGGATGACGCCGGGCGGCGCGTGGCGCGCACGGACCTGACGTGGCAGCCGGCCGCGGCCGCGGAGCCGCTGCGGCTCGACGTGCAGCGTTTCTTCCTGGACGCGCTCGGCGAGTAGGGGCGCGAGCGCAGCGGGGGCCCCGAGGGCGGCCTCCGCAGCCGCGGCAGTTGCAGTATCGCGGCGAGGACCAGCCGCCCCGAGGGGCGCCCCGCCAGCGAGCGCCGCAGTTCCCTTCGCCAGCGAGCGCGCGGCACAACCAGGCACGGTCGAAAACCGAACGCCCCGCCGCTCGTCGCGACGGGGCGTCCGTTTGAAACCGTGCTACTTCGCCAGCTTCAGGTTCACCACGGCGGTCGTGCGGTTCCCCTGCTGGTCCGACCGCCGGCTCACCTGCAGCCCCACGTACCCGCCGGTGGCCCTCGCCAGCGCCTCATTGAGCTCCGCGACGGAAGTCACCGCGGTCTCCGGTCGCGGGAAGATCACCTTGGTGATCACGTCGCCGGCGATGAGCTGGCCCTCGGCGGGCCCGCCTCGCTTCACTTCGGTCACGAGCAAGCCGCGGCTCACGCCCTTCACGTTGGCGTCGTCGGCCACCGCCGAGCTCAGCGCGCGGACGGTGACCCCGAGGGGCTTCGAGGCGACGGCGCTCGTCGCCGTGCCCGCGTCGCTCGAATCGTTGCGGTCGTTGTCGGCCACCGCGGTCGGGCCGTCGGACGGCGCCTCGCCAAGCTTGACGGTCACCTCGTGGCGCGTGCCGTACCGCATCGTCTCGAGGGCGAGGTTGTCGCCGGGCTGCTTGGCGCGGATGAGGCGCTGCAGGTCGGCCACGCGGTCCACGGGCTTGCCGTCGGCCGCGACGATGATGTCGCCGCGCTCGATGCCGGCCGCCTTGGCCGGGCTGTTGTCGGCGGGGCTGAAGTCCTGCACCTTGACGCCCGCGATCCGGTCGAGCTTCGCGACTTCCTTGTCCTCCTGCGTGACGTCGGAGATGAGCGCGCCGAGGATCGCGCGCCGCACGTGGCCGTGGGCGATGAGGTCGTCCATCACGGTCTTGGCGAGCGTGATGGGAATCGCGAAGCCGTATCCGGCGTACGTGCCGGTGGGGCTCGAGATGGCGCTATTGATGCCGATCACGTCGCCGCGCGTGTCCACCAGCGGGCCACCGGAGTTGCCGGGGTTGATGGCCGCGTCGGTCTGGATGAAGTCCTGGATCGCGTACTTGTCGGTGTTGAGGCTGCGCAGCTCGTTCTCGCGGCCCTTGGCGCTGATGATTCCCGCGGTGACGGTGAAGTCGAGCTGGAGGGGGTTTCCCACGGCGAGCACCCATTCGCCCACCTTCGACTGCGTGTCGTCGCCGAGCGGGACGGTCGGCAGGTTCTTGCCGTCGATCTTGAGCACCGCAACGTCGGTCTGCGGGTCGCGCCCCACGACCTTGGCCTTGAACTCGCGGCGGTCGGGGAGACCCACGGTCACGCGGTCGGCGCCGTCAATTACATGGTTGTTGGTGAGGACGTAGCCGTCGGGGCTCACGATGAACCCGGATCCGGTGGCCACCTGCGGGCCCTGGTCGGGCATCGAGAATCCGCGCGGCCCGTCGGGGCCCTGGAATTCGAAGAAGCGCCGGAACTCCTCCGGGATGCCCGGGGGAAGTTGCTGCCCCTGTCCCTGCGGCGTGCGCTGCCGGCGCGCCGACGCGGTCTGGGCGTCGTGCTCCGCGCGAATCGAGACCACCGCCGGCGTGACGCGGGCTGCGACCGCGGTGAAATCGGCGGGTGCTCCGCCAATGATGGGCGCGTTGGCGGGGGCGATGTTGGCGACGCTGCGCGGCTGCGCGAGCGCCAGGGGGGTCCAGTCGAGGCGGCCGGCCACGAGGAGGCCGCCGAGGAAGGCCGCGGCGAGGTAGCCCGCGCGGCGAACGTGAACGAGCGAGAGTTTCATATGTTCTGGCTCCTGATGTGGGTCGCTCCTGCGTGGGGGGTGACACTTCATTAGACCCGGAAGGGGCCCCGAAAGGTTCACTCGCGTCCCATTAACGCGATGCCCGCGCCCCGCGCAATGGCTTAATCGCTGGTTCATCATCTTCTTGCCGCCACCGCGCACGCGATCTAACATCGGGTCCGTGAGCCAGGCCGCACCATCCGCCGGCAGCGCACGCCGGACCCTCCTCGTTGGCGCGGGGTTCTTCGCGCTCTCGTACCTTGCCGCGGAACTCGGCTACGCCATCCAGTTGCACCCGTCGCAGGTGGTGCTGGTGTGGCCGCCGTCGGGCATCATGCTCGGCGCGTTGCTGCTCGTGGACCGACACGACTGGCGTGCGGCCCTCACCGGCGCGTTCCTTGCCAACGTGCCCGCAGACCTGGCGCATTCCGGCACGTTTGCGCTCGCGGTGACGGGTGGGCTGGTGAACACGGTGGAGCACTACGTGGCCGGCCTCGCCGTGCTCCGCGTGTCGGGCCGCACGCAGGTGCGGATGACGTCGTTGCGCGAGGTGAATGCGCTCATCTTTGGCGCGGCGATCGGCGCCAATGCCGTCACGGCGATGTTCGGCGCGATCGTCCTCGCCTCGTACTACCCGACGTCGTTCCTGCAGGGCTGGCTCACGTGGTGGACGGGCGACGGCCTCGCGATGATGACGCTGACGCCGGCGATCCTGATTGCCGCCGACTGGTGGGAGCGGCGGCGCCAGGTGTCGTGGCGCCGGGTGGCGGAGCACACCGCGTTCGCCGCCGCGGCGGCGCTGCTCGTGGTGCTGACGCTGGCCTCGAAGGAAGGGCTGTCGCAGGTGGCCGGCCACGACGGGCGCACGTTCTTCGTGGTGCCGCTGCTGGTGGCGGCGGGGCTGCGGCTCGGGCCGTCGGGCGCCGCGGTGGCGACGCTCACGGTGACGATCTCCGCGGTAGCGTACGCGGTGACGGGCGACTTCGCGGTGGTGGCAAGCGTCGGCGCGTGGCACGCCGAGCTGCTCGACGTGTACACGTTCATCGCCGTGTCGGCGGTGTCGGCGCTGATCCCTGCGGCCGCCATCGCCGACCGCGCACGCACGGAACGGGCGCTGCGCCAGGTGGAGGAACGGTTCCGGCTCATCGCCGACAACACCGCCGAGGCGTTCCTGCTCGCCGAGGTTCCGAGCGGCCGGCCCGTGTACGTGAGCCCGAGCTGGAGCACCATCTGGGGCCGGCCGCTGGCCGAAGGCTACGACGCGGCGAACATCGTGGCGGCCATCCGCCCCGACGACATGCCGCGCGTGCGGCTCGGTGCGCAGGCGACGATGGGCGGGGAGCCGGCCGACGTGCAGTTCCGGATCGCGCGCCCGGACGGCACGGAGCGGTGGCTGCGTGCGCGCAGCTTCCCGGCGCGCGACGACGACGGCCACGTGACGCACCTGGTGGCGCTGATCGAGGATGCGACGCAGCTGCGCGACGCCGAGCGTCGGTTCACGCAGGCGCAGAAGCTCGACGCCGTGGGTCGCCTCGCCGGCGGCGTGGCCCATGACTTCAACAACCTCCTCACCACCATCTCGGCCGAGGCGCAGCTGCTGGAGGAGGCGGCCGTGCCGGCGCCGCACGACGCATCGGTGGCGGCCATCCGGCATGCGGTGGAGAGCGGCGCGGCGCTCACGCGCCAGTTGCTGACGTTCAGCCGGCGGGAGCCGGCGGCGCCGCAGCCCATCGAGTTGAACGCGACCGTCCAGGACCTCACGCGCATGCTCACGCGGCTCCTCGGCCGTGCCGTGGGGCTCGACGTCCGGCTCGCCGACGCGCCGGCGTGGATCCGCGCCGACCGCACGCAGGTGGAGCAGGTGTTGCTCAACCTCGTGGTGAACGCGCGCGACGCGATGCCGACGGGCGGGTTCGTGCAGGTGGTGGTGGAGCTCGTCGCGGCGCCGCCGGCGATGGACCACGAGGAAGGCCGGATGAACGGCGACGCGCCGATGGGCTGGGCCGGCGTGAGCGTGCGCGACACCGGGACGGGGATGCCCGAGGCCGTGGTGGCGCACGCGTTCGAGCCATTCTTCACCACGAAGCCGATGGGCCGCGGCACGGGGCTGGGGCTCTCGACGTGCATGCAGATCGTGGTCGAGGCCGGCGGCCGCATCGGGATCACGAGCAAGCCGGGGGTGGGGACGACGGTGCGGGCGCTGTTCCCGCTCATGGAGCCGCCGGAGTCGGGGGCACCGCGAGCCAACAGCTGACGCCGTCGGCGCACGGCGGCGAGCTGCGCGACCGCCCCGGTCAGCGCACGGCGGCGAGCTGCACGACCGCCCCGGTCAGCGCACCAAGCCGCCTACGAAACCGAGACTCACCACCGAGTTCACCGTCGCGCCGCCCTCGATGAAGCGGCGCCAGGCGATGCGAATGCCCGCGATCCTGTCGCGGACGACGCCCACCACCACAAACGGCTCCACGAATCCCCCCGCCTTCACGTCGAGCGCGTCCGAGCGGCAGTTCACGCACGAGGCGATGCTCCGGTCGGCGGACCATCCGCTCACGCCCGTGATCACTCCGGCCACGACGCCGCCTTCGCCCCGCGGCGACGTCCGGAGCGCGGGCGACAGAGCGCCGACGAACAACGAGCCGTAGAGGGCGCTCGTCGAACTGGAGCGCGTGCCGCCGGTCGTGCTCTCGCTGAACGAACTGTCGTCGTGAAACGAGTTCAACCCCACGTCGGCTCCGACGATCAGGCGCCGGTACGTCGCGCCGCCGCCGATGTCGAATCCCCAGCCACGCGAACCGATGCCGCGCGTCGCCGTGGTGCCGCGCCGGAAATCGGCGGAGTTGGCGTCGATCCAGCCGATGCCGCCCCACGGCCGGGATGCCTGTGCGTCACCGCGAGTCGCGAACGCCAGCGAGGCGGCAAGGCACGCGACAAGGGACGCGCCCAGGAATGCGGCCAGCCGCGCGGTTACCATCCGACGTACACCTGGAGCCCGATGGACGTCCGGGCACCATAGCGTTCGGGCGGCGGCGGCGGCGGGCCGGTGTGGATCACGATGCAGTTCTCGCCACAGCCGGAGTTGCCGCCGGAGTCCTCGCGATACCAGCGCGACTCGGCTGTGAGCGCGAACCGCCGCGCAAATGCCACCTTCGCCCCGATGGCGTACCCGAAGTAGTAATCGAAATCGCGCATCGCCTCGTAGGCGTCGTCGCCCGGCCCCGAGGCGCCGGGCGTGAACTGGAACTTCCGGAAATCGGATTGCGTGTACCATCCGGGCGCGATGGTTACATACGGGACGAACGCGACGGCGCCGGGCAGCGCGTAGCCCACCGTCATGTCCACGGAGTTGAACGCCACCGTGCGGTTGTGCACGCGCCAGTCGCTGAGGCTGGCCCACGCGCGGTCGAAGGCGAGCTGGAGGAGCCAGCGGTCGTCGCCAAGGAGCCACGATGCCCCGAGCCCGACCGCGCTGCCCGACCCGGAACTGCGCACCATCGTGGCGCCGTTGGGGTCGTTCGACGCGTGACTCATCGGGACGCCGCTGATGGAAGCCGCCTGCCACGACGCGAAGAACGCCTTGTGGAACACGTCCCGCGCGGTGGCCCGTGACGCGTCGGGGGCGGTCGCTGTTCCGCGCCCATCCTGCGCGTCCAGCGTGGCGGCCGCGACGGACAGCCACGCACATGCCGCCGCCCGAATCCATCGTGACATGACGACCTCCGGATGTGGCGCCCGCGCGCATCGGGGGCGGGTCTGCCCTCGTCCGTACATCGTGGGCGCCCGCAAAACGTGACCGGCCGGCCCGCCGTGCCGGCACCGCATGTCCCCACGGGTGCTTTCCGGACGTACGCCGGCACTCGTATGTTCCGTGCAGGCACTTGCCGGACGGACCCCCTGCCCGACCGCCAGACGCTCCCCAACCTCGACGCGCACCTCGCCGCCATTGCGGACGGCGTGGAACTCACGGCGGCACGCCGGCTCGGCGACCGTGACGATGCGCGCGACGCGGCACACGAAACCGTGGCCCGGCTGCTCGCGCTCGTGCGCGCTGGCCGCGTGGCCCACGAGCGCGAGCTCGCGCCCGTGGCCTGGGGGATCGCGAAGCACGTCATCGCCGACGTCCAGCGTCACCGCGCCCGCCATGCCGACGCGCTGCCCGATGTCCCGGCGCGGGCGCCGGGCCCGCTCGACGCCCTCGTCTCCGCCGAGGACGCGCAGTCCGTCCGCGACGCGCTCGTCGCCATCCCGGAGGCCGACCGCGCGCTGCTCGCCCGGTGCTTCGTGGATGGCGAACGGATCGGCGACATCGCCCAGGCGCTCGGCGAGCCGGCCGAGCGCCTGCGGAAGCGCAAGTCGCGCGCCCTCCAGCGGCTCGCCGACGCCCTCGCCTGCGGACGCAACACGGAGGCGCCGGCCGCGGGCCGCGCCAGTACGCGCGACGACCCGTCCAACGATCACGCGGGGCGCGTGGGCCGTGGCGGCTTCGGCAGACGCGACCACGATGACGGCCCCGCGCAGGCCGCAGTTCCGGCCGGGGCGCCGGTTGCGTCGGCTGGTCACGCCCCGGCGCCGCGCACGATGGAGAAGGCGTGACCACCACTTCGCACGACCACGACGACGACCGCGCTTACCGCTACGTGGCGGGCGTGATGTCCGACGACGAGCGCGACGCATTTGAGGAGCACCTGCTCACCTGCGCGGCGTGCCGCGCCGTGGTGCGCGCCGGCGCGGTGGTGCGCGTCGCGCTCGCCACGGACGCCCCACGGCAGGCAACCGCTTCGGCCTCGGGTCTGGCGTCGATCGCACGTCGCCCCACGAGGCCTGCGGCCTTTGCCGCGCTCGCCGCCGCCGTCGTCGTGGTGGCAGTCCTGGGGCGCGAGGCCGCGCGCCCATCGCCGCTCGCGTCGATCGCGGCCCCGCATTGGGAACCTGGGGAAGCGCGCGCCGAGGGCGCCGCGACCCGCGACGTGGACCGGGGCATGGCGGCGTACGCCGCTCGCGACTGGATTGCGGCCGCCCACCTCCTCGGCGATGCGGCCCGGGCGGACCGGTCACCTGGCGTGGCGTTCTACCACGGCGCGGCACTCCTCCTCGCGGGCAACGCACGCGCGGCGGCGCCCGAGCTGCTGCGCGCCCAGTTGCCGGCAGGCAACCCGTTCAGCGCCGACGCTTCCCTGCTCGCCGCCAAGGCGCTCGTCGCCCTCAACCTCCCCGACTCGGCGCTCGCCGTGCTGGCGCGCGCGCCCGCGGCCGGCAGCGCCGCCCTGCGCGCCTTCGCCGACAGCATCCGCGCGCGCTGATGCCGCGGCCCCGACTGCGATCGGCACCGGCCGCCATCGGAGTTGTGGGCCA